>JAUWMN010000090.1 GCA_030613165.1 Desulfobacterales bacterium | reverse complement strand
TTTTCACTGGCACTCGATTTAAATACGTTTTGCAGCTCCCGAATAGAGCCCGCAAGTGAAATCGTCTCAGTGTTGAGCCCATACAATATGGCCGGAATCCGGCCGTCTCTTCTTAGGCTCCGTGCCGCTCCATTTCCGGTTGTCGTTCGATGTGACACTTTTAATTCAAAGGTTTCCAAAAATGTTCCTCCCCGTATCTTTTAAATTTCTTTCCTAATTTTTCCAATTCCTCAATTCCCCAATTCCTAAATTTTATACAAAGAGCGAACTTACCGATCTTCCCGTATGACTCCTTATGATTGTTTCGCCCAAGAGTTCTGCTACGGACAACACGTGGATCTTTTCACATTCTTTTGAATTCTTGTTCGGTGGAATCGTATTGGTAACCACCACACTTTTAAGCGGGGAATCACAGATACGCTTAATAGCCGGTCCGGACAAAACAGCATGCGCGCAGCATGCGTGTACCTCCTTAACCCCTTTCTGTGTAAGCGCTTCGGCGGCCTGGATCAAGGTCCCGGCTGTATCGATCATGTCATCTAAGATGATCACCCTTTTCCCCTTTACGTCACCGATTACATTCATTGCCTTTGCAACATTGGGCGCCTCACGACGTTTGTCTATAATGGCAAGCCCTGCATCAAGCCTCTTGGCAAAGGCCCGCGCGCGTTCCACGCCTCCCGCGTCAGGGGATACAACAACAATGTTGTCTTTCAGATCTTGTTGTATGTAATCCAAAAGCACGGGCGCCGCAAAGATGTTGTCGACCGGTATATCAAAAAAACCCTGTATCTGGCCGGCATGAAGGTCCATTGTGATGATACGATTGGCGCCGGCCGTGGTAATCAGATTGGCGACCAGCTTAGCGCTGATCGGAACCCTTGGCGCTACTTTTTTATCTTGGCGCGCGTAACCGTAATAAGGAACCACCACGGTTATGCGCATAGCGGCAGAACGTCTGCACGCGTCTATCATTAGCAACAACTCAACCAGAAGATCATTGACCGGCTGACAGGTCGATTGCATTATAAAAACATCTTTTCCGCGTATATTTTCCTCGATCTCAATCTGGATTTCCCCGTCACTAAAAGTGGTGACCTTGGCGTTACCCAAAGGGACATTGAGATATTCGCATACATCATCAGCCAGCTTTGGATTGGAGTTTCCAGTAAAAAGTATAAATTCATACATGCGCGTTTCTATACCCCAATAGACTGAGCCAATTTCAAAACGTCCCCTTTTGTCCGATATCTGCGTCAGGCTCAAATTTTAATCCTCGAAATACCCCATGTATTCCTGTGGTTAAAATTTTCACCTTCCTTGATCTCGAACAAAATTGAACATTTTGAAACTGCCTCGACTTAATAAACTTTTACGGATGGACTATTATTCTTCAAGCACTCTTTTTCGTCATTCCCGCGAAAGCGGGAATCCAGTAATATCAGATGGCTCTGGACTCCCGCCTGCGCGGGAGTGACAGAATGTTGGACTTTTTACGAAATCATCAATCTTCAATCGAAAACCATCAATTCACTGGCTGGGGTGGGAGGATTCGAACCTCCGAATGCAGGTACCAAAAACCTGTGTCTTACCACTTGACGACACCCCAACGTATTTTTGCCCTACAGTAGTGGCTCAGCCAAAAATAGATCCCAATTCCCTTTGGTGCTGATAGATCTATAAGCTGCCCGGGCTTTATCAAGAGTGTCGAATATGCCGAAAATTGTTGGCCCGCTACCGGACATAAGAGCGCCACCAGCTCCAGATTCGACAAGACCCCTTTTTATGTCTTCCAATTCCGGATGCTTTTGAAGGGTTACTTGCTCTAAATCATTATGCAAAAGCTGTTTAAGGTCGGAAAAGGTCCTTATAAGCGTAGGAACTTTATAATTTATTTCACTTTTTGTCAACTTTAAATTTTCATATACATATACTGTGGAGACCTCAAGGCCCGGATAGATTAATACAAACCAAAAAGGGGGTAGGCCGTTCAACGGCGTAAGTCTATCTCCTATACCGGTGGCCTTGGCCGGAGACTGGAAGATAAAAAAGGGGACATCAGCTCCTATTTCGCGGGCCATAGACATAAGAGATTCTTTTGTAAAGAGATTATTATATTGATGGTTCAAGGCCATCAATACAGAGGCGGCATTACTGCTTCCGCCGCCCAGTCCGGCGGCAACCGGGATGACCTTGTCAATGGTGATCCTTACTCCATCAGACACTCCGCATTTCTTCATAAAGAGATCAGCAGCCTTGTAAGCAAGATTCGATGAATCTTCCGGAACGCGTGGATCAGGGCATTGTACCGTTATCTTGGGAACATCAAACGAAAGTGTTATATTGTCAAAAAGCCCTATAGGACACATGACGGACACAATGTCATGATACCCGTCTTCCCGCCTGCGAAGCACCTTTAGGAAAAGATTTATTTTTGCCGGAGATTTTATGACCAGCATTTATTCTATTTCTCAAGCGCTATGATCATGAAAATCGCTTTTCTTCTTACCAGGATCCGCAATTTTTTTTCATTTTCCAGCTCCTTGAGCCTCTTCTTATACTCCTTGATATTACGGACGGATTTTCTGTTGATCTCCTTGATAACATCTCCATTTCTCAGACCAGACTCTGCTCCCTTACTGTCCGGGTCAATTTTTACTATAACGATCCCCTGGGTATCCTCAATGCCGTAGTGATCCGCAACCTCCGGTGTAATATCACTGACTGTTATTCCAAAATCGCTTTCAATACCTGGTTCTTTTGTGGCAACTTGTTCTTTCTCTTCAGTGCGTTTTGTGATTACGGCATAAAGGTTTTTCCCTTTGCCGTTTCGGATTATTTTTATCTTTATCTTTTTGCCGACCGCAACGTCGGCAATCAAACGGCTCAGATCTCTGCTGTCATTTATCTTTTTTCCATTTACTTCCACAATGATATCTTTGGGATTGATTCCTGCCTTGTCGGCCGGGTCTCCCTTGAACACCTCGCCGACCAGAGCGCCCTTGCCGTCTTTTACCCTGTAATATTCAGCCAGCTCGGGGGTTAGATCCTGGATACTTACGCCGAGCCATCCGCGAGTGACATGACCGTGTTTTTTTAGTTGTTCTATTATATTTCGGGCCATATTAATCGGGATGGCAAAGCCGATTCCCTGCCCCCCGGCAACGATCGCCGTATTGATACCAATGACCTTTCCCTCCATATCCAACAGCGGACCGCCGCTGTTTCCGGGGTTAATAGAGGCATCGGTTTGAATAAAATCATCATAAGGCCCGGAGCCGATGACACGCCCCTTGGCGCTTACAATTCCAGCGGTCACCGTATGTTCCAAACCAAAAGGACTCCCTATCGCCAAGACCCAATCCCCTACGGCAAGGGCGTCAGAGTTTCCAAATGTGACGGTGGGGAGACCATTTTTTGTTTTTATCTTAATCAATGCAATATCTGTTTTTTGGTCTCTTCCGAAAAACTCGGCATCAAATTCCTTGCCGCTTGCCAGTTTTACTCTGATCTTGTCGGCGCCTTCAATTACATGATTATTGGTGACGATAAATCCTTCCTTATCTATGATAAATCCTGAACCAAGACTTCGTTGTTTATAATCATGCTCAGGGATCTCACCAAAAAATTTTTCAAAAAAGTCTTTGAGCGGATCTTCCTTTCCGAATGGCCCCTGAAAATGTTTAAATACCCTTCCTCCGCCTTTGACGGTTTTAACTGTTCGTATATTTACCACTGCCGGACTGGTAGTTTTTGCCAGCTCAGAGAAATTGGCCGGAATCATGACAGTGGCAGGGCCTGGGGCAGCCCCTGATTCTTGTGAAATCCCTGCTCCGGCAATAACGACAAGGCAAATTGCGGTAAAGAATAATAAGGTTTTTATTAGAGACCGTTTTCGGTTTTTAACCATAATCATGTGTGTGCTCCCTTCAGGTTGTTAGGTTCAGGGTTCACGGTTCAGGGTTGATCGCTTTCTAACCTTGAACCGTGAACCCTGGAACTGTGAACCCGAGCAGTTCCCATCATTTTTTCTTTGCGATGTAACGCATCCTGAGATCATAGAGGATATTGCTCAGGAGATTCTTTTCGTCTGAAGTCAAATTCCCCTTGGTCTTTTCATCAATCATTCCCAAAATATCTATGGTCTGCTTTGCCAAAGGTAGATCTTCTTTTTTGTCTCCCGTGCCCGGATCCGGTACTTCTCCGAGATGGAAAAGAGCTGAGGAACTCAAAGAGAAGATAAATGTGGAGAAGGTTATTTCCGGGAGTTGATCTGTAGTCTCTTCTTCAGGTTCCTTTTTCTCTCCTGACACCTCTTCGCCCGGTTTTTGCTCTTCTTGTTGTTCGGCGCTTCCTGGTCCTTGTGGAAAAATACGTTTGTCCTTAATGACAAATCCCTTTTCTTCTACTTCCATAACTTTCTCCATAATAAAACAGTTTATGGTTCATAGCTGATATTGATCTTAAAAAATGTTTTAGACCCGCAACCCCTGCCCGCCATCGCTCTCGCTCAGGCGAGGCGGGCGGGCGCAACCCGTCGCCTTCTTCTACAGCTCCAATTGCCTGACTGATTTGACCAATGGAAGAGATTGAAGCTCCTGGAGTACCTTGTTTGATGCGGATGTGTCTGTGACAAGAAAGATTACATTGCGGTCTCCATCCGTATCCTGTCCCACATGCATGCGTGTAATATTGATGCCGTGTTTTCCTAATACCGTTCCGATACTCCCGATTGCTCCTGGTTTGTCTTCATTGTTTACGGATAAAATATGTCCTTCCGGCACCAAGTCGAGACGAGAGGTATTAATACAGACAATTCTTGGATTGTTTTTACCAAACAGAGTGCCGGAAATGGTGTTGGACCCATCAGCGGCCTTTACGTGCATGGTGATAAGATTGGCATAATCTTCAACCTCGGTGCTTTTGGATTCCACTACCTTAATACCGCGCTCTTTGGCTATTGCCGGCGCATTGACAAAATTGACGGCGTCTCTCAAAATAGGGGTTAAGAATCCCTTCAGGGCGGCTATGGTGACAGGAGACATATCAACGCCGGAAAAGTCTCCTATATACTCGATTTTTATCTCGTTAACAGCGCCTTCCGCAAGCTGATATTGGAGGCTCCCCATGCGCTCGGCAAGAACAAGGTAGGGATTTAACATGTCAAGAAGTTCTCCAGTGACCGATGGCACATTAACCGCATTAATAACGGTTCCATTTTGGAGATAGTCGATAATCTGTTGGGCTACGGACACCGCTACATTGACCTGTGCCTCGGTGGTTGACGCCCCCAGGTGAGGGGTTGCTATAACATTGTCCAATTCAAACAGAGGAGATTTGCCCGGAGGTTCTGTTTCAAACACATCAAGGGCCGCTCCGGCCACCTTGCCGGATTTTAATGCTTCGAGGAGGTCCGCGTCGTTCACTATCCCCCCCCGTGCGCAATGGATGAACATTACCCCGTTTTTCATCTGATCAAACGCGGACTTATTCAGGAGTCCCATAGTGCTTTCCATCTTGGGGACATGGACGGTAATATAATCGGACCTCTTGAAAAGCTCTTCTATGGATACCGATTCTACGCCTGCTTTGTCCAAGATTTCCTTATTGGAATAAGGATCATGAACGATAACGTTCATCTTAAGTCCCTTGGCCCGGTTTGCAACGATACCTCCTATCCGCCCAAAGCCGATTATGCCGAGAGTCTTATTGAACATTTCTCTACCTCTGAGTTTTTTCTTTTCCCAAAGGCCTGCTTTTAAGGTGGCTGTTCCCTGTGGAATATTCCTTGAGAGGGAGAGCATGAGCGCCATCGTATGCTCCGCGGTGGTAACCACATTTCCTTCCGGTGTGTTCATCACAACCACACCGTTTTTTGTCGCCGTGGGAATGTCCACATTGTCCAGACCGATACCGGCACGCCCAATCACCTTTAGCTTAGTGGCCGCTTCAATTATCTCTGCTGTGACCTTGGTGGCGCTCCGGATTACTAAGGCGTCATAGTTTTTTATAATTTTTTTTAAATCTTCCGGAGGAAGACCGACATTGACATCCACATCAATTCCGTCGGCCTCCTGAAACATTTCAATGCCAATATCTGCTAAATTATCGCTGACCAATACCTTCATTAGAAGTATCCCTCCCATTATGAATCATTTTGACTAAGGCATAGTATTTATAACCTAAACTTTGTACTTTTAAAATGAATAAATTGTCAAGTGTAAATGGGTCAATTTTTCCTTGACGCGTCATCTTTCTTTGTAGTAGTAACTTTTTTTGCCGAAAAATCGTTGCGTTAGCGTGTTAATGAAAGGTCTCAAAGGACTATGAGGCCGTCGGAGAATACGGACAGAATTCTCGGACAGCCTTTTATGGAGGAACAAATGAAAGAAAATCGCGTATACAATTTCAACGCCGGTCCGGCAGCGCTCCCGCTTCCTGTTTTGAAAGAGATCCGGGATGATTTTTTAAATTATCAGGGCTCCGGCATGTCTATTACAGAGGTGAGTCATCGGTCAAAGTGGTTTGATGAGGTCATAAATGATGCAAAATCTCGCGTCAAAAGGCTCTTGAAACTGGGGGACGACTATCATGTGCTTTTCCTGCAAGGGGGCGCCAGTATGCAGTTTTGCATGGCTCCCATGAACTTGATTCCCGAGGGGCAGCCCGCTGATTATGTTAATACCGGCACCTGGTCTGCCAAAGCGATCAAGGAGGCTCGGATCCAGGGGAAAAAGGTCAATGTGGTCGCCTCTTCAGAGGACAAGAACTTCTGTTATATCCCTCGTGACATCTCTTTTACCAAGGGGGCGGCCTATGCGCACCTTACCTCTAACAACACGATCAAGGGGACCCAATGGGCCTCTTTCCCGGATACCGGTGACGTCCCGATTGTCTGCGACAT
>JAUWMN010000139.1 GCA_030613165.1 Desulfobacterales bacterium | reverse complement strand
CTTTCAGATGGGGGGTGTATGCCGAATTGATGTTGAAACGCTTCCGACCCATTCAGGCGTTTTATACTGGTATCTTACACCAGAACAGCTAAGGCTTCTCGGGGCATGAAGAATTTCTCCCTATTCGAATCCTCTCTGATTTAACGGCTTGCAAGACAGCTAATAAATCTTTTAATAGCAATAAATTTTTTCAATATACCAAAAGTGATGGATTTGTAAAAAGTCTCCCTTGTTCACTTCATGATCATTTTGGACGCACTTGAGACGTTCAGCAAGACCTTGCCGGTCTTTTTGTTGAAACGCTTGTCGCGATAAGCGATTCAAAAGATCAGGATATGGCGAAAGGAGTCACGGGAGAGATATATTACTAAAATTTTTTCTTCATACACCGATATAAAAGGAATACATACAATTCAACAAAATAAAATGAAGGGGTAAAGCACCATGGCGGAATTAGCAGAGACAATGGATCAGGCCGTAAAGGTCATGGCAGACAAGGAAGGGAAATATCTCACCTTTATGCTGGCAGGCGAAGAATACGGTATCAGTATCTTGAAGATAAAGGAGATTATCGGGATGATGCCGATTACAACCGTACCCCAGACACCCGAGTTTGTTAAAGGTGTCATTAATCTCCGGGGAAAAGTGATCCCTGTGATTGACCTGAGACTCAAGTTCGGAATGGAGTCAATCGATTATGGAGAGCGAACATGCATTGTTGTGGTTGAGATTGCAGGAAAAACAGATCAAGTTCTCATGGGGGTCGTTGTAGACGCTGTATCCGAAGTATTGAATGTCAAGGGCGCTGATATTGCGGAGACCCCAACATTCGGCACAGCGCTGGATACGGACTACATCTTCGGGATGGCAAAAATGGACGGTGGGGTCAAAATCCTTCTCGACATCGATCAAGTGCTGAATGCTGATGAAATCGACGCCTTGAACAAGGTGGCGTAAGGGCGATTATTATATTTCTGTATTTCTGTCCATACCCTGTTATTTCAAGAGACCGGCTCTGATCATCCAGGATGGATAGGTTGATGGAAAGACGTTCTTCAGGAAGTCCATCCATGATTTTTTCAGCCCACTCAATGACCACAACCCCATCTCCCCCCAGAATCTCGTCATACCCGATGTCTTCCAGGTCTGCGGTTCCCCCCAGGCGATACACATCAAGATGGAATAGGGTAAGACTACCATAGTATTCATTGACAAGGGTATAGGTAGGACTCGTTACATATAATTCTTCCGGAACGTCCAATCCCCGGGCAATCCCCTGCACCAGGCATGTCTTGCCGCTGCCAAGCTCACCGCTCAAGGCAATAAGAGCGCCAGGGAAAAGTTGTCTGCCCAATTGTACACCAAACCGGATGGTCTCCTCCGGGGAATGGGAGGTGTATGTGTAGTGTTGCGGGTTGCGGGTTGCGGGTTGCGGGTTGGAATTACTCATCATGTTCTCGGTCTGGTTGCTGGTTGCTCGTTGCTCGTTGCTGGTCTCTCGTTACTCGATACTGGTTCGGACACGAACAGAGTTTTCTTATCAACGGAATTGCTTCTCTCGCCTCTGACACGGGTTTTGACAGCCGCTTCATCTCCTCCGGAATCACATTTATGACATCGCCCGCCAAATATCCTATCGGTCCTTTGTCTTTCGCTAAGCAGTCTGCTGCCGCGCCGTGGAGATACACTGACAATCGTGTCGCATCCAACGGAGAATACCCCTGAACCAGAAAGCCGGCAATCATCCCGGTAAGCACATCACCCATACCACCGGATGCCATCCCCGGGTTCCCGGTAGGATTAACGGTGATGCCACCCCCTGGTTCGGCAATAATCGTACGAGCCCCTTTTAACACCACGTAGACATTATGCTTTGAGGCAAAATCCCGAGCAACAGAGATCCTCCTTTTTTGAACCTCGGCTGCGGTTATTCCCAATAGGCGTCCCATTTCGCCTGGATGGGGCGTCAATATGAGTGGGGCTTTTGCCTTTTGCAAAAGATCAAGATGCCCTTCCAGCGCAGCAAGACCGTCTGCATCCACAACAGCCGGGAGAACATTGTCCGCCAAAAGGCGTCTCACAAGGGCTTTTGCATCTGCGTCTGTTCCGATGCCGGGGCCAATGGCCAAGGCTTTCTTTCCCTCCAGCAGTGCGCATATTGCTTTGTGCGCGGACATGCCAAGGTTTTTTTCTTCTGTTTCCGGGAGAGGCGCTGTCATTACTTCGGTCAGCTGTGTCTCCATGATATGGTTAAGGCTCTGAGCAACCCCTAATGTTACAAGACCTGCTCCTGTCCGCATCGCAGCCAGACTGGTCATTGCCGCGGCCCCGGGCTTTCCCGGAGACCCCCCCACTACCAAGAGATGGCCGGCGCCCCCTTTATGCATCTCGGGTAAACGCTCTTTTACGGAAAACGCGATATCCTCTGCCAGTAATATTTTGTGTTTTGGTATAACCTGATCGATCACTATTTTAGGGATTCCGATGTCAACAACTGCCAGACTACCCACGAATTCGATGCCCGGATAAATAACCTGACCTATTTTGGGAAGGCCGAAAGTAACAGTTGTAGCGGCCCTAATACAGTCGCCGCACACAGCGCCTGTATCTGAATTCAATCCTGATGGAATATCTACGGCAAAAATAGGGTTCCCTGTATGGTTCAAAAAAACGATCACTTCTTTAAAAAAGCCCCGCACGTCCGATTGAAGCCCCGTCCCCAAAATAGCATCCACCCATAGATCGTAGTGGGTCAGATCAGACATACACGAATCAAAGGCCGCGCTGTCAGGAACTTCTTTAATGGGGATATTCATCTTTTCAATCAGTTGTAAATTGCCGGCGGCATCACCTTTCACTTTTTCCTTTTTTGTAAGAATATAAACTGCTACGGACACACCGTTTTCGGCAAGGTATCTGGCGATGACAAACCCGTCTCCACCATTATTCCCCTTCCCTGCCATGATTCCAACTTTTTTATTTTGAAGATCGGGTACTTCCTTGAAGAGTACCTGAGCAGCGCTCCGGCCGGCATTTTCCATCAATACAACACCCGGAATCCCAAAAGATTCTATCGCCAACCGATCTATCTCTCGCATTTCTTCAGATGTTACAATGAACATAGCCATCTCCTCGGTTAAGTGCCTAAAGTTAAGGATGGTAGTCTCTTTTATATAATGGTAAAAGTCCTTAACTTTAGCGCACTTTAGGCACTTCAAACTTTAGGCACTTTAGTTCACTTCATCATTAAGTCTCCAACACCACCATCGCCACCGCATACCCTCCGTCATCCGACAGGCTCAGGAAACTGTTTTGTATACCTATCTTTTCGCAAACAGATTTTGCTTTTCCATAAAACCGGAGTGATGGCTTCCCCGAGGGTTCATTAACAACCTCGATCTGTTTACAATGGATTCCACGGCGCATCCCTACCCCCAATGCCTTTGACAGGGCTTCCTTTGCCGCGAAACGAAGCGCGTAGCGTGAAGCGGCATCTTCTCTGTCTTGACAGTACTCTTTTTCAACGTCTGTAAAGAGCCGATCGAGAAAGCGGTCACCCCAACGATCCATAGCATCCCTAATACGTGAAACCTTTACTATATCTACACCAATCCCGTAGATCATGGGCTATAATATTCCATCACCTAATATTTTGAAATAATTAATAATGAGAGGCAGTTTCAAAATGTTCAATTTTGTCTAAGGTCAAGAAAGGCGAAAATTATAACCACAGGAATACTTGAAGTATTTCGAGGATTATAATTTGAGCCTGACGCAGGGATTAGGCAAAAGGGGACGTTTTGAAACTGGCTCATGATAACTAAAAAGGTAAGTATATGTCAATATAAGAAAAGGTTTGAAAATTCAACTCTCTCGGAACGCCGGACCGATGCGCACTTGCGCAGGTCAATTGATTGTGATAATTAATAATTCTAAAAACATCATCCTTTAGGGTAGAAAGGCATTCATATGCAGGAAATTTTTTGTCTGGAAAATAAGTTGATCGATGAAATCTTAGATCGACGCAGGCGTGACAAAAGGGAAGCGCCCCACATCAGTTTCAGCGAAATCATCAAAGAATTCCTTGACTTTGCCAATAGATTTGTTGCCCCTTCCCGGAGTGGAACGATCTACATAGACGATCCGTCAACACGAGCTTATGACGAAAACGGGGATATTGACTACGATAAAATGAAACTCATTTTTACAGCATGCTTTGGTGACAAGTCGGAATGCCTGGTTGGACGCTCTATCGGCGCTAGCAAAGGGATAGTAGGATATGTCTATAAAACCGGCGAGAGCTTGCTGGTTAACGATGTTGCCAATCATCCGTTTTTTGACCCGGACTACAGCCGGGATATCGGCCTGGTTTCAGACAGCATCCTTGCCGTTCCCATAATCATCGAAAATAAAACCATGGGTGTCCTTCAACTAATTAATAAAAAGGGGAAAGGCGCCTACTCAAAACGCGACCTTGAACTTGTCAACTATTTTTGCGAACGCTATATTGTCAATACTATCGTCCGGACCATAGAATTCAAAAAAGATTCTCTCACAGGGCTATATACTCAAAAATACTTTGAGTTCCGCCTTGAAGACAAACTCGAAGCGCTAAAACCAAAAAAGGGAAATGGATATCTCTATTTTATAGATTTAGATTATTTTAAGGAAGTCAATGATACATTTGGACATCGCACAGGCAGCAGAGCAATTGTCTTGGTGGCGGACCTTCTTGGCTCATACGTTTTTGATAAATATGGAAGAAAAGGTTTGGTAGCCCGGTATGGGGGCGATGAATATGAGATCTTTATCCCGGGAATAGAACAAAAACAAGCAACCGAATTGGCAAAAGAGCTTTGCGCCGGCATTGCCCAACTCGAAATGGATATAATCGGCAAAGACGGAGAAAACATAAACGTGCTGAAAGATGTGACGGCAAGTATCGGTATTGCGTCAACATCCAACAATTTTACCACAGTGGATGACTATATAAAACTTGCGGACAAGGCCATGTACCGGGCCAAAATAACAAAAAACAGTATTTGTCTTTTCCACAATGATGAGTATATGGCGATATGAGACCTTTGAAAAACGCGACATTTTTTTGTCAGGCAAGGAAGGCAAAAATTTTAACCGGAGGAATACATTGGGTATTTCGAGGATTAAAATTTGAAGCCTGACACCGCATCACGAAAAAATGGCAGTTTTTCAAAGGCCTCTAAGCTAAAGCTCTCTAATCAACGCAATCATCTCCCGTACTGCCCGATCTATCCCTACCATAACCGACCTGGCGATAATGCTGTGCCCTATACTGAACTCATCAATCTCCGTGACACTTTTAAATGCCTTAATCGTGTTATAGTCGATGCCATGGCCCGCATTGACCCCCATCTTAAGCTTGCGGGCCATTTTTGCGCTATCGATTATTTGCTTAAAGGTCTCTTCCCGTTTTTGAGAAATTTCAGCATCACAAAATGTCCCTG
>JAUWMN010000140.1 GCA_030613165.1 Desulfobacterales bacterium | reverse complement strand
TGGGCAGAGGGGATAGTCAGGAGATCTCGGGAGAGAAAATTCTTTAGGGATTAATGTTGTCGAAGATGTTATTAAAGTGGTGACTCGCTTTCCTCAATTTTAGAAACAAACTCAAACCAATATTTTTTTGATACTTGTTCTGTTTCCACTATAATAACTCCTGAGACAAAGCGGGAATGGGAGGTCTCAGGCGCTAAGTTATACCAGGCTACACTCCCCATTACATCAACCGTGTCGGAGCCATCAGGGAGAGATATCTTCATAGCAAGAAAAAACTCATCATCCATAGCGCTCGTAAAGACGTGAGTGCCATTTACCATCACTGTATCAGTTTCAATGCAAACCCCATCACGTGAAATTTCAGAAATATTTCCTGGTATTCCTTCTGTTATCATTTTCTGCGATTTTCGATGGTACAGACTTATCTCAACCGGCAAGGAAGATTTCAGCCGCAAACATTTCCGTCTGTCTATCCGTCGATATCGTTTCACTTCTTCAGTCATTGTACAAGGCTTGACAAAACATAAGATTATACTCTATACTTTTTTAGATTTTTTAGCACAATTACGAGGAGTTGGCAATGTTAAAACAAATTTTAGAAAAATTTGCCGGGAAAACTTGTTATGTTTGGATTTTCTGGTGCATGTTCCTGATATCTGTTCCTGATTGTTTAGCCGCATCGCAAGCGGATCAGAAGCTCAATTCGGATACTCAGGCGTCGAGTGACTCCCCAAAAGAGGTCCCCCCTTCCTTTCCAAAAATCATAATTGACGAAAAAATGTTTAATTTTAAAACCGTTTATGAAGGGGAGCCAATCGTCCACACTTTTACCGTAAAAAATGGGGGGAGTGACACACTTGTTATCGAAAAAGTCTAACCCTCCTGAGGCTGCACCACTGTCTCGGTTACGAGACAGATCCCTCCCGGTGGCGAGGGGAAGATAACGGTGAAGGTTCGTACAAAAGGGATTGCCGGTTCAGTTAATAAACGTGTTACCGTCTTTTCCAATGATCCAGATAAGTCACAGATTGTTCTTGCGGTTAGGGGGAAAATAGAACACTATGTGATTCTTAAGCCAAGAGCGGTCAATTTTTGGGGGGCGCCTGATCGTAAGCTTGTTAGAAAAGTAGAAATCTTTCCTGGCAAGGAGGTAAAACTCCAGATAAAAAAGATTAGATCGACAATTCCGAATGAGGTTAAGTATAAATTGAACGTTGGAGAAAAAGAAGGAGAGTATCTTCTGACTGTTGAGAATATTCGAACAACGCCCGGACGATACTATGGAAAGATTATCATGGAGACGAACTTGCAGAAAAAGCCAAAGTTGACCCTCAAGGTTTATGGCAACATTAGAAACCCGGAAGGCGCTACTACAAAAAGGAAGGAAAAGGGGAGGGTGAAAAAAACGGATGGACCAAGTTAAAGTGGTCATTTTTGATTGTGACGGTGTGATGTTTGATTCTAAGAGAGCTAATGAGGCGTACTACAATCAAATATTGAAGCGCTTTAATAAAAGAGAGATGATGAATGAGGACGAATGTAATTTTGTCCACATGCACACCGCGGATGAATCCGTGGCATATCTGTTCAGAGATGATCCGAGTCTGCGGGAGGCCGCCCAGGCATATCGAAGGGGAATAGACTACCTTCCGTTTATTCCATACATGGAAATGGAATCATATTTAATTCCATTTCTTGAATACCTCCGCCCCGCGTATAACACGGCTATTTCGACTAACCGGACCGACACAATGAAACATGTCCTGTCAAGCCATGGTCTTGAGGGGTATTTTGATCTTGTCGTCTCTGCGCTGGATGTTCAAAAGCCAAAACCACACCCGGAATCTTTACACAAGATTTTGCGCTATTTTAAGATAACGCCTCAAGAGGCTCTCTATATAGGCGATTCAGAAGTCGACCAGGCCGCGTCAGAAGCCGCGGGCGTCCCTTTGGTCGCGTATAAAAACAAAAGGCTTTCAGCGGACTATCATATAGAACATTTCAAGGAATTAGAAGAATTATTGAATTGAGGGTGATCATGACCTCGGCCACTAAAGTTCGAAGTGCCTAAAGTGTGAAGTGCCTAAAGTTAAGGTGTTCTGCCAATACTCCTAACTTCCTATTATCGACCTGAATTGTTTAATGGTCTCCGCGTAGTTCTCACTTCCGAATATTGCCGAGCCGGCCACAAAGACATCCGCACCAGCCTCTGAGACCATACCGATAGTATCAATGTTAATCCCGCCGTCTACTTGAATGAGTGTGTTCAATCCTCTTTTCTCGATAGACTTTTTTAGATCTTTTATCTTCTCGATCGATTGAGGAATAAACTTTTGTCCTCCAAAGCCTGGATTGACACTCATCAAAAGTACCATATCGACATCTTTTAGTATCCAGTCGATTGCAGAAAGAGGCGTGGCGGGGTTAAGCACAACTCCGGCTTTAACATTGAGATCTTTGATAGCATGGATGGTGCGGTGTAGGTGGTTGCACACCTCCGCATGGACCGTAATGATAGAACTGCCTGCTTTCGCAAAGTCGGCAATGTATGCATCAGGATTTTCGATCATCAAGTGGACATCGCGGGTCAAGCTTGTGGATCGCTTAACTGCCTCCACTATTAGAGGACCTATTGTAATGTTTGGCACGAAATGGCCATCCATAACATCGATGTGTATCCAATCCGCTCCAGCCTCCTCCACGCTTTTGATCTCTTCGCCCAAGCGTGAAAAGTCAGCAGACAGAATAGACGGCGCGATTAGTTTCATCTCTACCTCCAATTCCCTCAAAAAACCTTCTTAAGAATCAATTCCTTATCCTTATACAACAACAACGTAGTATCAGCAACCTGTGGCACCAAAAGCCTTATTTCGTCTCCGGGTTTTACAAATGTATCGTAGAAAATGTATGAGAAGCCTTGTATGTTCATTACCACCTTTATATGTTTTTTTAGAAAGCCATTGGGAAGCTGATATCTAAATAGATAAATTCTTTTTGGAGATCGTTCCCTGGTCGCCAGACGGTTTATAGTCAGATTTACCCTTGTGCTTTCTGTGACCCGATAGCCATGTACCGGCTCCTGTCCCAGCACTATACCATCCGGCTCCTTTTCTCTGAAAGTCGATTGAATTTTACCTAAGATGAGCTGATCACGTTCCAAGAGGAATATGGCATCATCCAGGGTCAACCCCTCTAAAAAGGGCATGGCAAGAGCTTTTGGTTTATGACCAAGACTGACTAATAGGTTAACGACACTACCTCTTGCAATAGTCTCCCGGGGGCCGGGTGTTTGGGCTATAATTTCGTCCAGCCGGGTTCGTTTCTTGTAAACTTTTGCTACGTTCCCCAGCTTTAAATCATTTTCTTCCAATATAATCTTGGCTTGTCGAATGTCCAGACCAACAAATTCCGGGAGGAGAAACGTCTTTGGCCCCTTTGATAATATGATACGGACATCCCTATCTTTTTTTATTTCGCTCCCGGCCGGGGGCTCTTGGAATACTACGTGATTTTTAGGGGTATCGGCGTTATATTCAGATTTTTTTACTTTAATATTAAGTCCGAGATCGGTCAACACTTCTAACGCATAGATTGCATCTTTCCCTATCAAATCAGGAACTACCACCACGTCTTCACTTTTTATAAGAAGTGTTAACGCGAGATACCCGCTTATACCTGCGACCAGGACAAAAATAGTTGAAACGATAATTATTTTTAAAAAAGACTTCATGGGTAATCGATCACGGAGTATTGGAGTGATAAACAAAAAGGTTACCATATAATTTGAAGAAGATACATTTCATTTTTAATTTTGGCCCATTATAGTCCCGGGTGTAATCGGGTGTCCACGTAAGAAGTCTTGAATTTTGAGGCGCTTCCCCGACGGCGCTTGAACCTCCATCAGGGAAAGTATCCCTTTGCCTGCAGCCACGTAAAGATCTCCGGGGAACGATGGTATAGTTGCTCCGGGACGGGCTTCCGCATGGCCTGACACAACTTTTACCTTATATATCTTGAGTGTCTTTCCAGAAATAGTAGTAAAGGCTCCGGGCCAGGGTGACATGCCCCGGACAAAGCAATCGAGTTCAGACGCGGATTTGGCCCAATCGATCCGGCCATCCTCTTTTTTTAGCATGGGCGCGTAGGTGGCATGGCCGGGATTTTGAGGCACTGATTTGAGGGCGCCGTCTTTTAGGCGGTTAATGGTCTCGATGAGGAGCTGCGCGCCGGTTAAAGACAGACGGTCATGCAGTGCGGCAGCCGTATCATCCGGTTCAATTGTGACCCTTGAAGACATTAACATATCACCTGTATCCATACCGACATCCATCCACATAGTCGTAACACCGGTCTCCTTTTCGCCATTAATGACAGCCCATTGTATCGGCGCTGCCCCCCGATATTTTGGAAGGAGTGAGGCGTGGATATTGATCGCCCCTATACGGGGAATCGACAAAATCTTTTTTGAAAGTATATGACCGTAAGCAACCACAACAAAAAGATCCGGCGACAGTTCTCTTATCTGTTCGACAAATTCTTCTCTGCTTGCCTTGTCCGGCTGCAATACAAGACATCCATGGCGTTCGGCCTCAATCTTTACCGGTGGCGCTACAATCTTTTTGCCTCGACCTCTGGGCCTGTCCGGCTGAGCGACTACTGCAACGACCTTTTCCTCTTCCTCAAACAGCGCCTTTAAGGTGGGAACCGAAAAATCCGGCGTTCCCATAAATACGATTTTATAACCGGTCATTGTCGTATATTCCGATACTTCATTAGTAATAGTTCACCGCAAAGGCGCAAAGAACGCAAAGTTTTAAAGACCATTGACAATCCCTGTCCGCCATCGCTCTCGCTCATCGAGAAAGGGGCTCACTATTGTGGGCTTTTCTTTGCGACCTTTGCGCCTTTGCGGTGAAATAAACAGTTACAAATCTTTCTATCAAAAATGTTTTGATTTTACAATCCTGAAACGGTTTACCGCAAGATGGGCCTGCCGGGTCGGTTCAGGAAGTCTGTAACCACGACAGGTCTCGAGAACAATCCGGATACTTTCTTTTAAAGTAATTTTATGTCCAGGGGAGATAAACATCGGTTTTACCCGTTCCCTGGTCCTGAGTACCGCGCCGATTGTTCGGCCTTGTGACTCCAACAGGCTATAGCCCCCTTTTTCTTCCGGAACCGTGCCGTGTTTTCCTGTCAATCGTGTTTTCGCGCATCCAATGGTTGGGAGCCCCAATATAAGCCCCATGTGGGAGGCCAGGCCAATCCCCCTCGGGTGGGCAATGCCTTGTCCGTCAAAGAGGATTACGTCAGGGGTGTTTCGCAGTTTTTGAAATGCCTTGATAAGCACAGGGGCTTCGCGAAAAGTGAGAAGGCCCGGGATATAGGGAAAGTCCTCTTCCAGGGAGGCATTTACTTCTTCTATTAGTTTTAGATCCGGAAACGTAAAAACTACAACCGAGGAGTA
>JAUWMN010000133.1 GCA_030613165.1 Desulfobacterales bacterium | reverse complement strand
GGATCTTTCAGCAGTCGGACTTCCTGACCGGTCTCTTCGTCAATCTCGATATAGCCTGCCGCAATCAGCTCATTACGTGTCGGCTCGGGCACTGGCAGAAAGCGCATCTCGGTTTCCGCGAGCAGTGTCTCGACCAGTTGATCGGGCAGTTCATCGATAATGCGCAGGCTGCCACGCTTGGTATATCGAAAGTTGATCAGGCGGTTACGTGCCGTCAGATCCAGAAGGCGTTTTCGAAGATTCTCCAACGCCGTGAATGCTGCATTATTATCCTGTACTTTACCCATTTCTTATTGGTACCCGAAGTTCTTGATCATTTTTTCTTAAGACAAATAAGAAAAATAAGGGGTCCCCCATTAAAGGGCAAGTTAAGTGATTGGTTATCTTTTTCCCCTCATGATTCAATAGATTATTCAAACAATAATAGACAAGCTATTCAGTCATAAATAGCTCTGAGATATGTTTTATATCTATATTCCTTCTATCAATAAGAATCCCTAACTCTTTTAATCTGTATTTAATATTTGTTGCATTAACGCCATAAATTTTTTGGAGATAATTATTAACAAATGAATAGTCTTTAATACTATATTTTATATCTTCTAGGATAATAGAACCCATGTTCCTTTTTATCCCCATTTGTTCCTGAATTTTCATAATAGCAGTATGCAATGTTGCACGAGGCATTAAAATAGAGGAAGAAAAACGATTTGCCTGCCATTCTAACCGATCTCGGGATGTCTGAAGTATTTTCTTGCCGGTAACAAGATCCTGTTTAGTATCTACAATCTCTTGGTCATCATATCCGCTTCGCTTTAAATCAACTGATCTATGCAAAATAACATGTCCAAGCTCATGACCAAGAACAAAAGGAAACCGTGGATCATTTACTAAGATCTTATCTACAAAGAGACCTAATGGTTTAAGTTGTGTCTTTCCGAGAATTTTATTTCCGTGTTTTGTTGAGCCAAGATCATGTTCATAACTAAAGTTCAATTTAAATTCTGTATGAATTTTTTCTATAAAATTAGGAAGAGGAGTAAGTGAAGGATAATCTAGAATGCTCTTATCAAAGTATGAAATAACTTCTTCAGCTTTTAGTTCAATATCATTAGTATCAAGTATCGGTATTCCATGTTTATCTATTTTTCTTGTGGCCATTTATATTATAAAGATAATAAGTTAGTATATAGTTTTTCTTTTAAATACCAGATTGAAAAACTGTTGACAACCAATAGTTCAATTCTTTATAGAAACTCTAACTGTATAACTTTACATTTTGCATATTATCCAGAAACCGGATAAGTCCGTATGATACAAATTCCTCCTGATATTAAGATTCGCTTTGGCGGGGCTTTGATTTGTTGCCGCACCAGATCTCGTCAAAAGTTGTCTATTGAAATGCTATTGATAAACACAATGAAATAGCTTGCCATGATGCCATTGTTTTGATATTTTTAAAAATATCGTATAAATGGTCATCTCGTATTGATACTTCTTGATCTCAAACTACATCAGTCAAGAAATCCATTATGAGACCTTTGAAAAATGCCGGAGTGAACGCATGGGAGGTGATAGTGAATGGCTGAAGTCATCGTAAAGATACCGGAGGCTATGAAAGACATTATCGATGGGACAAGTGAGACAATTTATGTAGAAGCGTTGAAAGAAGTTGCCCTTAAACGAATCTCGTACAGCCAAAAACGGCTCAAGGAACTGAAAAAAAAGATAGCTCGCTACGAAAAAAAGTATGACCAGTCCTATGCGGAATTTGTTCAGAATATGCCGGATACGGTAACAGGACATGATGACTGGATAGAATGGTCATATCTTGTGAAGATATCAGACGAGTTATCAGGCAAGCTCGCCAAAATTAAACTGCTTATAGGTAAATGATAGATAGCTTCTTTCCCACATCACAAGCACGTTAGCAACAATATTGAGCCTTCCCAAGAAAAAAACCTCAGAGAAGCACTGACCTTTATTAGAAATTTCTTAGGGTAATTTCGTCTTTCAACAATAAAGTTGTCTTGACAACTTAACAACTTTATTGTAAAAATATAAATAACTATGCTCAATCCACAATCACCTATTCCGCTTTACCATCAACTGGCTGATATCATCCGGGCCAAGATACGAGCCGGAGAATACCAACCCGGTTCAAGAATTCCGTCGGAAAACAGTCTGGCGTCTACCTACGGCATAGGTCGACCCACTGCTCGGCAGGCAACAGAGCTGTTGGTCCGGAAACGTATACTTGTCCGTAAGAGGGGTTCCGGGACCTTTATCAATACCCAGCAAAAAAAAGAGGTTGATCTTTTTTCACTGGCCGGAACAATGGCCTCGTTTCGCAAAGAGGGGATATCCGTAACAACTCGCATCCTCCAAAAGACCCGGTTGGAGGCTATTGGCCGGAATCCGGAAAATCCTTTCTCCGGACAAGAAGCGTATTTTGTTTCTCGACTCAGTAGTGTCGAGAACACGCCGGTCCTTATTGAGGATATCTATCTTCATCCCACGCTCTTTTCGGGAATCGACCGCATTGATCTCCAGGAACAATCCCTTTCTCAGGTAGTCGATGAATATTACTATATGCAACCTGTTAGTGGAAGGCAGAATTTCAAAATCGGCCACCTTATTGGCAAAAGGGCAATGAAACTCGGCGTTGCACCATCTAAGCCGATTCTTGTGGTAAAGCGTTATCTACATTTCGCACAGGCAGAAAATGCTATATACTCAGAGCTTTATTGCAGAACAGATCAGTTCGATTTTTCTCAAACAATTGGAGGACTCACTAATGATTGATCGGGGCTACTACGGAGAATTCGGAGGAGCATTTCTCCCCGAGATTCTTGTTGCTACCTTTGACGAGCTTGTCGAGGAGTTTCAAAAGGCAAAAAACGACCCGAGCTTCTGGGAGGAATATACCGAGATCATGTCTACCTATTCCTGCCGGCCGACCCCTCTGACTTTTGCCGAAAACCTTACCAAACACTTTGGGGGCGCGCGCATTTATATCAAGCGGGAAGACTTGAACCACACCGGCGCCCACAAGGCAAACAATGTTATGGGACAGGGGCTCTTGGTAAAAAGGATGGGGAAAACCCGGGTCATTGCGGAGACCGGGGCCGGCCAGCATGGGGGGGCAACCGCCACCATGGCGGCTAAATTTGGATTTAAGTGCACCATTTATATGGGAGAAGTCGATGTAGAACGGCAACGTCCCAATGTCTTCTGGATGGAACGTTTGGGCGCGGAAGTAATCCCTGTACGAGAGGGTACCCGTATTTTAAAGGACGCCATTAATGAAGCATTCCGTGACTGGGTAACTAATATGGATAATACTCACTATGTATTAGGGACTGCGTGCGGTCCGCATCCTTTTCCTGAGATGGTCTCATATTTTCAATCAATCATAGGAACAGAGGCGCGAAAACAGATACTGGACCGTGAAGGGAGACTCCCCACTCGCGTTTACGCGTGCGTGGGAGGGGGTTCCAACGCAATGGGTATATTCAGCGGCTTTTTTGATGACCCCGTAGAGTTGGTCGGTGTTGAGGCGGCAGGCAGAGGGCTAAACTCCGGTCAACATGCCACCCGGCTCTCATCTAAGGACGCGAGCATCGGCGTAGCCCAGGGATATAAAACATACTTTCTTCAAGACCAGGACGGTCAGATGAAGGAAACACACAGTGTCGCGGCTGGATTGGACTATGTGGGTGTCTCGCCGATCCTGTCAAACCTCAGGGAAAGCGGTCGCGTCCGATTTGAGGCGGCAACAGATCGTGAGGTAGTCGACGCCCTGTCGCTCACGATCAAAAAGGAAGGCTTAATCCCGGCCTTGGAGTCAGCGCATGCCTTTGTCCAGGTATTCAAGGAAGCCCCAACGCTCTCCAAAGATGATATTATCCTGATCAATCAGTCCGGAAGAGGCGACAAAGACATCTTTACCGTTGCTGACGCATTCGCTGACCCCGGCTGGCAAGAATTTATCAAAAAGAAAGCGGAGGGATATCGTCATGCTTGAGTCATACCTGCGAACCCGGCTAAAAGAAAAAGAGATCCTGCTGATGACCCACATTGTCCTCGGATACCCCACGTTTGAAGACTCCTTTAAGATAATCGAGGCAATGGTCGAAGCAGGCGTTGATATTATGGAATTGCAGATCCCTTTTTCCGAACCGATTGCCGACGGCCCGGTAATACTTCACGCCAATCAAAAGTCTCTGGCAGGCGGGGCAACTGTGCAAAAGTGCCTCGATTTTGCCCAAGAGGTTGCCCAGGCCTTTGATATCTCCTTTCTCTTCATGAGCTATTACAATATCCTCTTCAAGTATGGGGTTGATCGGTTTGCGTCGGAAACAGCAAAAAGGGGTCTGCAAGGAGCTATTGTCCCGGACCTCCCCCCGGAAGAGGGGCAGACATACCTGAGGGCTATGCAAGAACATAACCTTGCCCCGATCTTTATTTTTTCCCCCACTACTCCGGACGACCGCATGGAGTACCTTGCATCCTTTGGACGGGGCTTCATTTACTGCGTGGCAAGAAAAGGGGTCACTGGCGCGGATACAACCTTTTCTGAACAATTAGATAGCTACCTTGCTCGATGCCGTAAGGCAACCGATCTCCCGTTGGCGCTCGGCTTTGGGGTCAAGGAGAAAAGAGATATCGATTTTTTAAAGGGAAAGGTGGATATCGCGGTCATTGGATCGCAAACGATCCGACTGGTGGAAAAGGAAGGAGTCGGAGTTGTGGGGAGTTTTATTAAAAAGCTTAGGTAGGGCTGACACGGGTTGCGAGTTGCGGGTTGCGGGTTGAATTTCGAAGATAATCTTAACTCGAGACTCGTAACACGGAACTCGCAACACACCCTCTCTTCTCCATCGACACATACGGCACCGTCAATTGTACTAATTCCCAAGCATAGAATAATTACTCTTTTTTTGTAAAAAAGCCCAAAAGATAGTTGGCCTTTTTAGGAGACAGATCAAACTTTGCACATGCTTCTTCCACGAGTTTAGCCAAAGTAAGTGATGAATCGTCTTTTCTCATTTCAGAAATCCATTTTACTGCCTTACGTATATTCTCGCCTTCAGGCATAATCGTTGTCATATTATCTACTCCTTTTTATTCGAATTTAGGGATTTAGGAATCATTTTTTGGGCCACGGCTTGTGGATCCAATCAGGCACACCCGCATCAGGCACAGCATCGCTCTTCGGAATATACGGTTTTATGTCAATGATCGGGGTATCATGCAACGCGTCAGTCCGATCCACTTCTATCATACCGTCTCTTATAGAAATAACGCGGCATATCGACATGCCAATCAGGTTAGGACGAAGTGGCGACCGTGTAGCGAAAACACCATGCGGGGGGATATCGGGATCCTTACGCGGATGTACCTTAAGCGTGCTTCGCCCTTCGACGGTATCGTTCCGATCAAACCAAAAATAGCAGATAAGATGGGAGAACTCTTCAATCTTCGACAACCCTTCCAGATACTTATCATATATCCGCAAAACCGTTTTTTCGCCGCTCTTCTCTATCTTACCTATAGAATATATCGTATAATTAAGCATAATACACCAACCCGTAACCCGCAACCCGTAACCCGTAACCC
>JAUWMN010000263.1 GCA_030613165.1 Desulfobacterales bacterium | reverse complement strand
AATCTCCGATGTAAATTTCGCGTTTTCAATCGTATCCCTGCTTTTCTCCTCAACAATAATCTCATTTGCCGGAACTCCAAGGTCTATAAGGAAGCGTCTATCAATGATCGCCTCCGAGTTTTCGTGCCCGGCGAACTTGCCGCCTGTTACAATAATAGGAATATTTAGCCTCTGTTTGAGCCGGACGGCTGTGACAATCCTGCTGAGCATGGTATCCGAAGGCGCGCCTGAACCAGAGATGTCAGGCGCTTTGTCATCTATGCCGCCGCCTAAAAGGATGATTACATCACCTCGCGGGTTTTTCGGGATGCTGAATTCAGATTCAAGACCCCTGAGCATGACATCCGAGACTGGAGATATGGAAAGCAGCCAGGCAAAGCAAGCAATTATTATATTCACAATCCCTGCTTTCCGGTTTTTTTTATATAAGAACCAGACGCCGGCCAATATCAAAGAGACGATAAAAATGCCGGGCGGCAACAAGAAAGGTGTTAACATCTTCTTGAGTATAAACATTCGTCAATCTCCTATGGAATTAAGAATTCATGCGGTTGAAGAAATTATAAAAATCAAAACGGTACTTGTCAAAGTGTTTTTAAATTTGTGTCGGGATCTATGACTGGTAGCATGACACTTTTGCCTTTTGCCTTGAAATAGCCCCTGCATTCTATTAAGGTGTCGGCATGCAAAGGAATAAAAGACCTCCTGAACCTTTTACGATTCTCTGTGATGATGCCTATATAAAGCGGGAGCGGCAAAAGGCCCGCGAACTGCGCCAATCAGAGTGGTGGAAAAGGCGATGTGCCAAGGGAGTCTGCTACTACTGCAACCGGCATTTTGCCGCGAGTGAACTTACCATGGACCATATTGTTCCGATTGCAAGAGGAGGAAAATCTACAAAAGGGAATCTTGCGCCTGCCTGTAAGGAGTGCAATACAAAGAAGAAATACCTCCTTCTCATAGAATGGGAAGAATACCTTGCTTCTATTTCCAAAGAGAAATCCGAATAATGAAGATAGGAAGTCTTCTGCTCAGCAATCCCCTTATCATGGCCCCGATGGCAGGGATTACCAATCTCCCTTTCCGACGAATTGTCAAAGAGATGGGATGCGCTCTCGTCACCACTGAAATGATCAGCGCAACCGGTCTTGTGCGACATAGTAAAAAGACCGAAGCCTTCCTTGAAAGCATCCCGTCAGAGCGTCCCCTTTCCGTTCAACTCTTTGGCGCAGACCCAAAGACCATGGCAGAGGCGGCTGTTATCGCGACAGAAATGGGGGCGGATATTATCGACATCAACTTCGGGTGTCCCGCTAAAAAGGTCATTAAAAACGGATCGGGAGCAACGCTCATGAGAGATATACATCTCTCGCGCCGCCTTTTGGTAGAAGTAAGAAAAGTTGTTTCAATCCCCCTGACCATAAAGATTCGCACCGGCTGGTCCTCTTCCGGAGAGGAGGCCTTCGCCCTTGCAAAGATAGCGGAGGAATGCGGCGTTGACGCGGTAACCATCCATCCCAGGACGGTCGCTCAAAAGTTTGGCGGCATCTCTGATTGGTCCCTCATCGGCCGTATCAAGGAGATCTCGGATATTCCTATCATAGGCAACGGAGACGTAAAGACTCCGCAAGATGTTTTGAGAATGCTCTCAGAGACAGGCTGCGATGGCATAATGATAGGGAGAGGCGCTATAGGAAACCCCTGGTTGTTCAGACAGTCTTTAGATCTTCTGGCAGGCAAGACGCCTTCGCCGGTAACGCTCGATACGCGCAAAAAGATTATGCTGAAACATATTGATTATGCCGTGGAATACTGGGGAGAACACCACGCCGCATTCATATTGAGGGGTGTATTGCCCAAGTATGTCAAGTCTCTTCCGCGTTGCAGTCGATTTAGGGAAAAGGTGGTGCAGGCAACCACAAGACAAGAAGCAGCAGATATTGTGTGCGGGTATTTTGATACACAGGCATCAAAAACAGGAGAACCACTATGAATGGCATGCTCTTTATAGACGATGAAGAAGGAATCCGCCGTTCCATCACAAGGGCATTGAGACACGAGGAATACAATATCCTTCTTGCAAAAGACGGAGATGAAGGCCTCGCGCTTTTCGAAAAACATATGCCGGAAATTGATATTGTTATTTCTGATTACAAGATGCCGGGTAGGGACGGGATGGAAATACTCTGCCGGATCGGAAAGATGAATCCCGAAATTACCCGCATATTGCTGACCGGGTATGCCACCCTGGAATCAGCTATCCAGGCGACAAATGAAGGAATTGATGGTTTCTTGACCAAACCCTTTGACAATATGGAACTGCGATTAAATATCAGAGAAATCGCGCTGAAGAAACGATTACAACAATTTGTCCCGATTGAGATATATGAAAAAATCAAAAATATCCGTAATCCTCTTCAGCCTAAAAAACAACAGGCTACAATTCTGTTTACCGACATCCGAGGATTTACAAGCATCTCCCAAAATGTCCCTCCGGATACTCTCGCGCAATACTTAAATGAACACTACTTTAGCCCTCTCGGGGAGATCGCTTTTAAATATAACGGAACAGTGGACAAGCACATCGGGGACAGTATTATGATAATCTATGGGGCTCCGGTGACACGCAATGACGATCCCGTCCGCGCTGTCGAAGCAGCCATTGCTATGCAAAAGGCTATACAGGAGCACAACGTCAACCTCGCTTTTGGCACAGGAATCGAATTGGACATGGGAATTGGAATTTGTACAGGAGAGGTGGTAACCGGTATTTTCGGATCGTTGAGGAAAAAGGAGTACACGGCAATCGGAACGCCTGTCAATATCGCGTCCCGGTTAGAAAAGCTGGCGGGAAACAAAGAAATATTGATCAGTGAGTCAACATATCAGGGAATAAAAGGATCTATACCGGTAGAAACTATGGACCCAATATTCATCAAGGGGATAGAAGAACCTGTACTGATATACAAAGTAAAGATTGAGGAATTGGGAATTACACACCCCTAAATCCCCTCTTGTTAGAGGGGTCTTAAAAAATCCCAATATTACGTGGCATACCGAGGCGCTTCCAGATAGCCTAAATCCCCTCTTGTTAGAGGGG
>JAUWMN010000240.1 GCA_030613165.1 Desulfobacterales bacterium | reverse complement strand
TGTCGACTTGAGGTCTTTGTCAAAGTCATTTACGGAGAAGCATATCCGGTGGCTGTTGCTTATCGGGATCAGTGTGCTCATTACATTACTTCTTTTCCCCAACCTTTTGGTGCCCGTCCATACCTATAAAGTAGGCGATATCGCGGAACGGGATATTAAATCACCAAAGGACTTTCTTATAAAGGATGAAGCAGCAACCGCGGAAAAACGGCAGGAAGCAGCCCGTTCTGTATTAATGGTGTATGATTTTGACGATAACCTCATAGTCTATTTAAGGAATGGTATCAATAACGCTTTTCAACCGCTTCGTGACCTTTTGGACCAAAGACACCCAAAACAGCCGGGCAAGATTCCATCGGGTACAGCCAACAAACAGGTTGGGCCGAACATATCTGTTCATGATCAGATATGGGAGCAGAAGGGACCCTTTGAGAAAATCCTTGGAATAGAGGTCAGCGAAGAGACTTATACTGTTCTTGAGAAGAATAAGTTTTCCAAGACAGTCGAAAATTCAATCGTAAAGCTCCTACAGGGTGTTCTCCATGTCGGCGTGATAGCCGAAGGAGGCTTTCGAGGAGCACAAGACAAAGGGATAACGCTTCGCAGGATTGGATCAAAGGTGGAAACCACTGTCCAGGACATCCAGAGGTTTTATGGACTTGATCAGGCGCGGGAAGTTATAAAAACAACCGCAAGTGTGAATTTCAAAAGATTTAGCCGGCCTCTTCAAACTGTTCTTGTAGATCTCACTCAAAGGTTGCTTCAGCCTAATATAACGTTGAATAAAAACGAAACAGAAGAACGGAAACAAGTAGCAATAGAAGAGGTTAACGAGGTTTTCTCCCAGATAAAAAAGGGGGAGATGCTTTTAAGAGAAGGAGAAAGGGTACGACCTTTTCATATTCTCAAATTAGAAGCATTGAGTTCAGAGGTCGGTCAACAGCATCTATTAAGCACGGTTTTTGGGCTTGTCCTTCTCTTGGGAGTCGTATTAAGAGTGCTGTTTATAACTCATCTAAAAGGAGAAAAGAGGTTATTCAAGACCAACAAGGACCTCCTTTTTTTATGCGTTATGCTTGCGGGATCATTTCTCTTGAGCGAGATTTTTGTTTCGTTGGCAGAGGCGGTAAGGCAAAACATTGCCTATTCCATTCATGGGACTTCGCTCTTTTACGCCGCGCCGGTTGCGGCAGGAGCTATGATTGTCTGCCTGTTCATGGGGATGGAGGTGGCGGTCCCGTTTGCGTTGGTCATGGCATTTTTCGCGGCATTTTTGTTCGAAAATCGATTTGAATTTTTTAGCTATTTTCTTTTAAACGGCCTGATGGGAGCCTATTGGACAAGAAGCTGCAAAGAACGCGGCGTTCTCATAAAAGCCGGTTTAAAAGTAGGGCTGGTAAATGTAGTTATTATTTCAGCCCTGGATATGTACCAAGGGTCCTTTTTTACCTTGCAGCTCCCGCAAGATTGGCTTTTCGGATTTCTCGGCGGGGTGGCAAGTGGTATCATAACCACTGGAATTACGCCACTGTTGGAGATGGCCTTTGATTACACTACGGATATCAAATTGTTAGAGCTGGCCAATCTGGACCGTCCTGTGCTACGCAAACTCACGCTGGAGGCGCCCGGGACATATCACCACTCTATTATCGTGGGTAATATGGTGGAAGCCGCGGCAGCTTCAATCGGCGCCAATCCGCTATTGGCAAAGGTCATTGGTTATTATCATGATATAGGGAAGGTTTCTAAGCCGCTTTATTTTATTGAAAATCAGATGGGCTCTGCAAACAGGCACGATAAACTCGCCCCGTCCATGTCGAGCCTTATCCTGATCGCCCATGTAAAGGACGGCGTGGAAATGGCCAAAAAATACAAGTTGGGGCAAGCGATTACCGATGCCATTCAACAGCATCATGGGACCAGCTTAATCAGTTTTTTCTATGAAAAGGCGAAGAAGATGAAGGGAGAAGATGCTGTTACTATTGATGACTTCAGGTACACTGGTCCTAAACCCCAAACCAAGGAAGCAGCGCTGGTTTTGCTGGCAGACGTTGTTGAAGCGGCATCCCGTAGCCTTGAGAACCCCACGCCGGCCCGGATTAAGGGAATGCTCCAAAAAATGGTCAACAAGGTTTTTTTGGATGGCCAGCTGGATGACTGTGAACTCACACTAAAAGATCTTCACGAAATCGCTAAGAGATTTAACAAAACACTGAACGGAATTTATCACCATCGTGTGGAATATCCAGGGATACAGAGCGGTGGCGGAAAGAGACAAAATGGAGATTCTGATAGACAACAGGCAAAACCTGTATCCGATAAAAGAGGAGCGCATAAGGAAGAAGACGGAGAGTATCTTAAACGCCTTGGAATGTCCTGATGGAGAACTGTCGATTTTACTGGTAGACGACTCCCGGATAGCGGAGTTGAATAAATCCTATCTTGGAAGGTCAGGCCCCACTAATGTGATTGCCTTTCCAATGCAGGAGGGACAATTTGACAATATCAATCCGTATCTTCTCGGAGATGTGGTTATATCTATGGAAACCGCGGACAGAGAGAGCAAGATCGGCGGGAGTACTACCGAAGAACGATTTAATGAACTTTTGATACATGGCATCTTGCATCTCTTTGGTTTTGATCATGAAGGGACGTCTGAGGAAGCTGAGAAGATGGAAGCAAAGGAAAGGGATTTAATAAAGTTACTGCCGAAGTAGTTTCCTTTTTGTGATCGTTTGTCTCACCGCAAAGACGCAAAGTACGCAAAGGACAACCTGGTTTTGAGACTTTGCGCCCTTTGCGTCTTTGCGGTGAATCATTATTTTTTATTACTATGAGCGATGAGCTGATTTTCGGGAGGATCTTATGGCTGGTTTGGCGGTTAATGTTGATCATGTTGCTACCCTGAGAGAGGCGCGAAAGACTACCTATCCGGATCCTGTGACAGCCGCCGCATTGGTGGAATTGGCCGGCGCGGATGGTGTGGTGGTACATTTGCGGGAAGACAGGCGACACATAAAGGATCGGGATGTTCGTATCATCCGGCAGACAGTTCAGACCAGGTTAATCCTGGAGATGGCCGCAACTAATGAGATGGTGGCCATCGCCCTTGAAATTAGGCCGGACCTGGTGACATTAGTGCCTGAAAAACGAGAGGAACTAACCACCGAGGGAGGGCTGGATCTCGTGGTGCATCGGGATCACATTGAAGACGCAATAGGATCTCTTCACCAGGGAGACATCCCGGTCAGCCTTTTTGTGGACCCTGATTCCGATCAGATAAAGATAGCGCATAAAATTAACGCGGATACAGTGGAGATTCATACAGGGACATTTTGTGACGCTGAAATTTCTCAAAAACGGGAAGAGACCTTTAAGCAAATAGTCAATAGCGCGAAAATGGCCGGCAAGCTCAAGATGGGGGTCAACGCGGGCCATGGCCTCGACTATAACACGATTAAAGCCTTTAAAGGTGTCGGAGAGATTGATGAATTCAGTATA
>JAUWMN010000034.1 GCA_030613165.1 Desulfobacterales bacterium | reverse complement strand
CCCGTGGGTAAACCTTCAGGGAGAAAGCGAGGGGCTTTTATGGGTGTTACCATTAGACAGAAAAACAAAGGCAGAGGTCAACCGTGGTGGGTTTTTGTTTCCCATCAGGGGCGAAGAACATCAAAGCGGATTGGTGACAAGGCGGCTGCGGAGGCAGTGGCAAGCACTATCCGGGCAAAGTTACAGCTTGGAGAATTTTCCTTTAAGGAAGAAAAGCCACTTCCGATGTTCAAGGAATATGTTAAGACCTTCTTGAAAGGCTATTCAAAGTTGAACCACAAGCAATCAACACAAGACAGTTATGTCAATGTCCTTGGGGTTCATATCCTGCCTGTATTTGGTGACAAACGCCTTGATAAGCTCACAAGGAAGGAGATCAAGGACTTTCTCTATAAGAAACAACAAGGCAGCCTTTCATCCAGCAGTGTGAGAATCATAAAAGCCTATCTGAGTTGTATCCTGACACAGGCTGTTGACGATGAAATCATAGCGGTCAACCCTGCTACCAGAACCGGACGTTATATTAACAACCAGGATAGTAAGAAAGAAATAGGTCCCTTCACATGGGAAGAAAAAGCCTTGTTTGAAGAAACGGCTCAAGAACACTATTCGCGCTATTATCCCCTCTTTGTATGTGCTCTTCGTACTGGCATGAGGGAAGGTGAGCTAATCGCACTGAAACCCGGAGATGTAGACTTTAACGGTGGCTTTATCGAAGTCAAGCGTAACTCTGTCAGAGGGGCAATAACAACCCCTAAGAATGGCAAAACAAGACGTGTAGACATGTCCGCTCAGTTGGCCGATGTCCTGAAAGCGCATCTTACAGAACGAAAGAAGGAAACGTTAAAGCGAGGGTGGAAGGAACCGCCTGAGTGGCTATTTTATAACGAAGCTGGCGGCATGATCGATCCGGCTAACCTCAGGAAGCGAGTCTTTTACAAATGCCTTGAGAAAGCGGGATTGAGACGTATCAGGCTACATGACTTGAGGCATGCATACGCAACGTTGAGAATAGGAGCCGGTCACAATATAGCCGATGTAAGCAAGCAACTCGGGCATCACTCGATTAAGATTACCATTGATACTTATTATCACTGGATACCCGGATCTAACAAATCTGAGGTCGATCAACTGGATTCTACTACCGCACCCAATTGCACCCTATACGCACCCAGTCATGAAAATTCCACTAAAAAAGGGGCAGCCAACTTGGCTAACCCCTTGTAATATTTGGTGGAGCTGAGGGGGATCGAACCCCTGACCTCATGACTGCCAGTCATGCGCTCTCCCAGCTGAGCTACAGCCCCATATCAAAAAAAATCGTAACTGCTCAGGTTCAAAGTTCATAAGTTTAACCGTGAACCGTGAACCGTGAACCTAAAAAACCTGAGTAGTTACGAAAAATCTATAACAAACCGTCAAAATGGTGTCAATATTTTTTAGAGCGTCTAAAAAATAAGGCTATTTGTTATTCAGGACCTTATTTATGCATTCCGACAACTCTTTCATTTGGAAGGGTTTTTGAATAAAGGCATTACAGCCCCGTTCTAATATGTCGGAAGCCTCACCATCAATACTGTAGCCACTCGAAAGTATAACCTTTATATCCGAATTAATCTCCCTCATCCGGTCATAGACCTCTCCCCCACCCATTTCCGGCATAACCATGTCCAGAATGACTACATCAATCTTTCCCCTGTTTTCCTTATAAATCTCTACGGCCTCTTTCCCATCTCCGGCAGTGAGCGCCTTGTACCCGATTGCTTCCAATAACCCTTGGCCTACCTCAAGAATTATCTCTTCATCATCCACTAACAGGATAGTGCCGGTCTTTTGGATAACTTGATCGGTGCGTTCGATATCTTTGACTATCTTCTGTGTCGATACAGGGAGATAAATCTTGAAGGTGGCGCCAACACCTTGCACGGAATCAACATCAATATAGCCGCCATGCCCCTTTATAATACCGTAGGCCGAAGCCAGGCCAAGCCCGCCCCCCGTTACCATTCCCTTAGTTGTAAAAAACGGGTCAAAGATACGCTCCACGGTCTTTTTATCCATGCCGGGCCCTGTGTCGCTGACCGTTATCAGGACATAGCTGCCCTGTTTCGGCTTAAACTCTGTACCCTTTATATTATCGTAAGTGATATTTGTGGTTTTCAATATGATGGTTCCACCATTCGGCATAGCCTCTGCTGCGTTTATATATAGATCAAACAGAACCTGCTCAATCTGTCCCTGGTCCGCATCTATTGCAGATAGATCCGCGTCAAGTTCGCAATGAATCTTGATCTCCTTTTTGGTCCTGCCAAATGTATTAGAGGTCTCTTCCACTACTTGGTTCAGATTAATTGTCTCAACCTGGTACTTGCCCTTTCTGGCATATCCAAGAAGCTGGCCGGTCAGCCCGGCTCCTCTTTTAACCAGTTTTTCAATGGTCGTGAGCCTTTCATAATGTGGATGCGTGGAATCAATGTCCAAAAGCGCCAGAGAAGCATTGCCCTGAATACCCATAAGGAGGTTGTTAAAAGCATGGGCAACACCACCCGCCAGAATCCCCACAGCCTCCATCTTATGGGCCTGTCGAAGTCGCTGTTCCATTTTGACATTGTCGGTGATGTCTCTTTCGAGATGGATTATTTGATATACCTCGCCCTTCTCGTCTTTCATGGGATATGTAGAGACTTGAATATATCTTCTGTTTCCCGACCGATCAAAATGGATGTGCTCTCCTTCCGAAGGGAGTCCTGTCTCCAGGGATTGATTAAGCGGGCACGGATGCTCCGGGGCCTTACAAGGAGACGGAGAATTATGAGTTATCTCATAACAGGCCTTTCCGATAGTCTTTTCGGGTGGGCCGTATTCATCAAAAAATGTCTTATTCCCGCCTATAATCTTTAATTGTCGAGGATCTATTACCATAAGAGCTTCGCTGATATTATTGACAATCCCCTCGTGGAACTTGCGGGATACGGTCGTTGATTCCAATTCGGATGTCATTATGTTAAAAGCGTCTGCCAATTGGCTCATTTCATCTCGTGAATCAATCTTAACCCGGTGTGACCAATCACCGGCGGCGATTTTTCTTGTTCCTTCAGAGAGTTCTTTAATAGGGTCGATTATAGATTTTACGACAAAGACGCCTCCCGCCGCACCAGTGCCTACAAATAACAGCACGGCAAGAATAAGCACAGTGCGGGTAGTCTTCTCAGCCTCACGGGCTTTGATCAACGACTCGGATAAGTGCCTACGAGCATTGGACACCTCCCTGTCAAGAAAGTCCGTCAGCCTGTCAGCTACCAAGTCCATCTCCTCCATCAACGACCCGCCTATATCACTACGCTCGGGGGGTGGAAGTTCCAGAATCTCACGGCTTATTGTCGCTATCTTCTCAATACTCGGTGCGACAACGTCCGAAAGCCTCTTCAGATCCGACAGATAGCCAATTCTGTCTTCATGGCTCTTTGCATACGCAAAGAGTTTGGTTACCTTGGAGTTGGTTGTTTCAAAAAGGGGGCTAAAGGCCGTTTTTTCGTGCAGATGTCCATGTATAAGGTAGTCATGAGCAGGCATCAACAATCGTTGCGTCGCCACTCTCACATCCTGAACAGCATTCATCCATAGCTCGATCTCCGTGATATTGTGCGCATTCCTAATCATCACGGCCGTGCTTACAATTCCTGCTATGGCGCTTACTACCATAAGCGAGAGCAATGAGCCCAGTAATAGGCTTAATTTAGGCTTGATGTTCATTAGTATTCCATCATTATTATTAACCCGCTCAATCCATGAATTGAGCGTAAGTCTTGAAAGAGGTCAATACCAACAAGGAGCCAAATACAAGGTGGTTGAGTATAGAATATAATTTACAATAAGTGAAATATATTACATAGATACTACGACAGCACCCCTTTTTTGTCAACACATTTTGCCTTTTGCTTTTGTGTCTTGGCCTTCTGTGTGGCTCTTCAACCCATCTCTTGACAAATTATAGATCAAGGCTTAAAAGGAATTAAACCGAAACGGAAACCTAAGATAACTCACAATGAACTTTGATTCTTTTTTTCCACAGAGATCTCCTTCTGGACAGCAGGACGCCTTTAAAGAATTTGAGGCGACTGAGCTTTACTGTCCCAATTGTAAACGGGCTGTGCCAGTAAGACAGAGGCTCCTTTTGGCCCTTCCGGACGGCGACGAGTACGAATATTTGTGCGCCTTCTGCTCTACTTCAGTCGGCGCCAAAATCGTCCGCAACACTAAACCATTTCATATTATTACGGGGTAATTATGCTGCGTCTGATGCGAAAACACACAAAATCTACGTTTATAAAAATAGTCCTTGGAGCCATCGTAATTGTTTTTATGTTCTGGGGTGTCGGGAGCTTTCGTGAGCAAAGAGCTAACCGCATCGCGGCAGTCAATGGAAACCCGATCACTTATGATGAATTTAGAAATACTTATAATGACCTTCTTGAACTGTATAGACGTCAATACGGAGACCGGTTGGACGATAACTTGCTGAAAGTCCTTAATCTCAAAAAGCAGGCGTTAGACCGTTTAATCTCTCACCGTTTGATAGTACAGGAGGCCAAAAAACTCGGCTTACGGGTCAGAAAAGAAGAGTTAATAGGGGCCATACAAGACATCCCGGCCTTCAAGAAAGAGGGCCGTTTTGACCAACAGATCTACCTGCGCGCATTAAGCCATTACGGCACGACCCCTCAGTCTTTTGAAGAGAGTGTGCAAAATGACATGTTAATTACTAAGATACAGCGTCTCATTTTAAATACTGTCAAGGTCTCTGACGCGGAGGCATTAGAGGCTTTTAAAGAAGAAAATGTGAAGGTAGATATCGACTTTGTTGCTTTCAGCCCCGCGTCTGTAAAAGATCCTAAACTCACGCAAGAAACCATCGAAGCCTATTTTTCGAAACATAAGGACCAATATAAGACCCCGGAAAAAGTGAAAGCGCATTATCTCTCTTTTCCGTTTAAGGAATTTGAAAAGGAAATAACCATTACTGAAAATGAAATACAAAATTACTACGAACTAAATAGGGAAAAATTTTCAACCCCCAAGACAGTAAAGGCACGGCATATCCTTTTCAAGGTATCTGAAGACGCCTCACCTGAACAAGTGGAGGCAATAAAGAAAAAGGCCCTGAAAGTCTTAAAAGCGACAAGAGAGGGGGGAGATTTTGCCGCACTGGCTCGAAAGTACTCTGAAGGACCGACTAAAAACCGGGGAGGTGATCTTGGGACCTTTCCTCGTGGAAGCATGGTAAAGCCGTTTGAAGATGTTGCTTTTTCCCTTTCATCGGGCCGGATCAGCGATCTTGTCAGAACCAGGTTCGGTTGGCATATCATTAAGGTCGAAAAGGTAAATGCTCCCACACAAACGCCCTTAGATAAGGTAAAAGAAGAGATCCGAAAGTCCTTGGTGAATGAGGGAGCTAAGATAACCGCCTTTGAAAAAGCAAACAAGATATACGAAGAGTGCGCGGCGGCCTGCGCCATGGTCGATGTTGCCACTGACTACAAGTTAGGACTCGACTCTACTGTTTTCTTTGCTGAGAATGAACAGATACCCGGTATTAAAACCCAAGACCGTCCCAATTTTGCGCGTGCTGCCTTCGCCCTTCAAGGTGATGACGTGTCAGCTTTATTGGAACTCTCAGATGGGTATTACATACTCCAGCTTATAGAAAAAAAGAGCGCGCAAGTACCCAAACTGAAAGATGTTGAAAAGAGGGTACGTCAGGATCTTCTGCAAGAAGAAAAAAAGAAGTCGGCCCGCGAAGCTGCAGAACAGTTTTTGGCAGCATTAAAAAATGGCGCCGACTTTTACAAGTTGGCTGAGAAGAAGGCCCTTGCCGTGACAAGCACCGGTCCTTTTAAACGGGGCAACCAGATCCCCGAAATCGGTTATGCGCCATCTGTTTCAGAAACAGCGTTTTTGCTTTCAGGTGAAAAACCTTTCCCCGAGGACGTGCTTGAAGCAAAAGGGGAATATCTTGTTCTCCGCTTTAAGAAAACAGAAGAGGCAAAAGAGGAGACCTTCAGTTCTGCAAAAGAGACCGTCAAGACTCGTATTCTTAACCAAAAACGTCAAGAAACCTTCGGCCAGTGGCTGGCTGTTTTAAAGAAAAAGGGAGAAATTATATATTATCAAAAAGACTTCCTCGACTCCTAATACCTGCCTCCCTGAGACCTTTTAATCTATGGAGACGTCTGCGGAGGAGCCGCTTGAGGCGCGCGGGGGGCTGCCTTAGCGTTGGAGGCATGGCCCTGCTTTTTTTTCTGGGCTATAAGTTCATCTATTCTCCGGCTTATCATTGCGAGGTGTTTTCCAAAAGCGCTCGCTCGTTGATAGCGCTTGCTGATATCCTTTTCAAGCGCTTTATCTATAATGGCGATACAAGCCTTTGGGATTTTAGGATTATGTTGTCGGGGCGACACGTGCGGTGTTTTACTGATGTTATGCATTATTGCCGCGAGACTTGCTCCTTTAAAGGGGAGTGCGCCGGTAAGTAACTGATAAAAAAGAATACCGAGCGAAAAAATATCAGACTGTCCATCCACCTTTTTACCTTCCACCTGTTCCGGCGACATGTAGTTGGGCGTACCAAGAATTACTCCTGTCTGAGTTCTGGATGATGTGGTCATCCGCGCTATCCCAAAATCGGTGACTTTGATTGTGCCGTCTTTTAATAGCATTATATTGGCGGGTTTTATATCCCGGTGGATTACATTATTCTTATGAGCATAGTCCAAGGCATCGCAAACCATAATCATATACTGAATAATTGTTCGCAGGGGTAAAAGATTCGGTTTCTTAGCATATTTTACCAAACTTTCCCCCTCAAGATATTCCATGGCTATATATGAAACGTCATCTTCCTCCCCAACATCGTAAATAGTGACAATGTTGGGATGTGAAAGTCCTCCGGCCGCTTCCGCCTCACGGTAAAAACGTTGTCTTACCTCTTCACTATCAGAGGTTTCCTCCTCCTCGTCAAGACGTACCGTTTTAATGGCTACAATACGATTAATCTTAGGATCCTGCCCCTTATAGACCATCCCCATGGCTCCCCTGCCCAATTCCTCTGTGATCTCATAGCGCCCCAAAGTAGACATATCCGGTTTGCCGTCAAGTATCAGCGTGGCTGAGGCATAATCATTGCCACTATCCTGGAGATCCTGAGATGTCAGACCTGATTCAAGAAGGCTGATCTTTAGGGCAATGCCTTCATATTGATCGTCATGTTTCTGGATGTATCGGTATACCTCCAGCGCTTTATCAAGCATCTCCTGTTTTTCATAATCGACGGCAAGATCGTATAAAAGGGGTTTTATCTTATCGTCGAAGGGGCACTGACAAAATTTGTCAAATGCCAGATCAAACAACCCCTTTCCTTGATACGCAATGCCGACAAGCCGGTTGGCCTCAACATCTTCTTGGGTCTGCTTTTTGGATGAGCCTCCCCTGGAAACAGAACCTCGAACGAACAATATGACAGTACAGACCAGAGCCAACCCAAGGACTGGATATGCCATGTTCATCCAGCTGTATTGGCGCGTAAAAATAGACATACCTATCCCTGTGAGCATAACACCCAGGGCCATCCCCCAAATGGCGCTCAGCCACATCTTCGATTTTTGTGCAATCTGTTTCATACTCAAACCCTATATCTATTTATAATTTAACCCAAGTAGGGAACGCGGCCTCAGCCTGTTTTCCCTGTTTGACATAACAACTCGCTAGTCTTTGTAAGCCGTTTAATCAAAGTAGTCACAAAAACTTTATAGAAACGAAGTTGGGTGTTAGAAGAGGCTTGATCCATGAGTGAAGCATTTATCTTCATAAGCATAACGTCACTGAGCGCTACTATGCTTGCAGTCCGTTCGGTCTTGCCGAGATAAGCCATTTCTCCAAAACAGTCTCCTGATTCCAACACTGCCAGAGGTTTCCCCTGCTTTTTAGCCATCACCTTGCCGGAAACAATGATATAAAATGAGTCATCTATTCCACCCTCGGTGATAATATGCTTGTCGACGCTAAATTTAGTCCAGATGCTCGCCTTGATTACCTCTTCTAATTCAGGGGCGGTAAAGTCTTTAAAAAACTTGATCCGCTTAAGGGCATTAAATTTTTCCTGTTGACCGATCTCTTTGTCCGATAGTCTCAAGTGGCTAAACGCCACACTTAATTTAGAGGCGAATTCGATTCCCGTCTGGTAACGTTTTTCCGGCTCCTTCTCCAAAACTCGCGTGACGATTGCCTCGAGGGATTTGGGGATTCCACTTCTTTGCCTGCTCAACGGAACAGGCTCTTCATTGATAATCTTGTAAATTACAGCGTGTGCGCTCTCACCAGGAAAAGGACCGGCGCCTGCAAGGAGTTCATACATCACCACTCCTAAGGAAAAGAGATCGGTTTGCGGGGTTAATGTATCTTCACGAAGTTGCTCGGGAGACATATAGCGAACAGAACCGACCAGGCCGACCGGCTGTGTGGAATCAGAGGCCTCAACCATGGCGATGCTGAAATCAGTAATCTTGACTTCTCCCTTTTTTGAAATCATAATGTTGCTATGTTTTATATCTCTGTGAATGACACCTTGTCGGTGGGCATAGTCAAGGGCCTTAGCACACTTAAAGACAATTTCCACAACCCTTTTCACGGGTAGTAAGGAGCCCTTATCACAATATTTTTTTAGGGTCTCTCCATCAACATACTCCATTACGATGTAACATTGATCATTTTCAACAGCCGCATCATAAACAGAGATAATATGAGGATGATCTAATTTTCCCGCGGCCTGTGCCTCGTTAAAGAACTGCTGCTGAAGACGAGCGAGTGCCTTGGGGTCTCCGGCAGTATCTGAAATGGCTGTTTTGATGGCAACAGGACGTTTAATAAAAGGGTCGCGGGCCAAATATACTACGCCCATACCTCCACGTCCTATTTCTTTAATAACCTTATACTTGCCTATCTTTTGTGGTATAGTTTTGTCAGTCGTCATTTAGTCTTTATCCGGTAATGGTAAATTTTGTTCCGAAACAAGATAGAACAAAGACTTCTACTAAAATAAAAACTACTTGAGGCACAAACATATATTCGGCAACTATTCGTATAAAATTAATAAATTTTTTATATAAAACAATACCCCTTATTATAACCTAAAGTGAGCGATTTTTGACTCGATCCGCACCAATCTATTCCTCAAAAATCGCTCAACTTAGGTTAAAGATCTTTCGAATATTGCCATGTTGTGATAAATATATTTTTATCCACTATGACAAAAACCAAATACCCTATTATCTTAGCCCACGGGATCTGTCGTTTCGATAATGTATTGAATATATTGTTTCATACGGACAATTCCAAGGGTGATCGCTTTCACTATTTTCGCAAAATTCGAAGTACCCTTCTTGAACACGGATTTGAGGCGTTCCACTCCAGTGTATGCTGGGGTGGAAGCGTAGATAAGCGGGCAGAGGACCTAAAAAGCAGCCTTGAAGCAATTACCGATAATTTCACAAAATGGGACAAGGTGCATATTATTGGCCACAGCACGGGGGGACTCGATGCCCGCCATATGGTCTATAACTATAATATGCAAGACAGAGTGGCATCTCTCAGCACTATCGGAACCCCGCATTGGGGGAGTGCCTTTGCTGATTGGGGCATCAAACATATCTCATTCCTGATATCGTTGGCTAAAATGATAGGAATAAATATTGAGGGCTTCAAAGATCTTACTCGCGAAAGCTGTCGCAAATTCAACGAAAAAACATGGGTTTTTG
>JAUWMN010000211.1 GCA_030613165.1 Desulfobacterales bacterium | reverse complement strand
CTGCCTTTGTACCATCTTGTAAGCGTCTTCCCGGGTAACGCCGCACCTCGCTAATTCCAGCAACACCTGTTGAGAAAATATCAGCCCCTTCATCATTTCCAGATTCCGGCGCATCCTGTCGGGATATACCGCAAGATTCTTAATAACCCCGGTAAAACGAGACAGCATGTAATCAATCAGGATGGTGCTGTCAGGGAGAATTACCCTTTCCACGGAAGAATGGCTGATGTCTCTCTCATGCCAGAGCGCGATATTATTCATTCCAGCCTGGGCATTGGATCGAACCAACCGCGCCAAACCAGACATGTTTTCAGAAGCAATAGGGTTCCTCTTGTGAGGCATGGCCGAAGACCCTTTCTGACCTTTGGAAAAATACTCCTCTGCCTCCAGCACCTCTGTACGCTGGAGATGGCGCACCTCAACCGCCATCTTTTCTATGGTGGAAGCAACCATTGCGAGGGCGTTAAGGTATTCGGCGTGACGGTCTCTTTGAATAATCTGGGTAGAAGCCGGAGCCGGCTTTAACCCCAATTTTTCACAGACATATATTTCTATTTCAGGAGAAATGTTGGCAAAGGTTCCTACCGCGCCGGAAATCATACCAACGCTGACCATCTCTTTGGCCTGCTCCATCCTTTGCCGGTTTCTTTTCATCTCATCGTACCAGACAGCCAGCTTCAGGCCAAAGGTTATCGGCTCGGCATGGATACCATGAGATCGTCCGATCATTACCGTATCTTTGTGCTCGGACGCCTTCTCCTTTAACGCTGAAAGAAGCGCGTCGATATCTTTGAGTATAATATCCGCGGCCTCTTTCAAAATGATGGCGAGGCTGGTGTCAAGGACATCGGAGGAGGTCATTCCGAGATGGATATAACGGGAATCAGGCCCTACATTTTCGGCCACGTTGGTCAAAAACGCAATAACATCATGTTTTGTCTTTTTTTCAATCTCATGTACGCGGTCCACGGAAAACGCGGCCTTTGCCCGTATGGTATCAACAGCGCCTTTGGGTACTTCGCCTAATTTGGCCAGGGCTTCACAGGCCAGAACCTCGACCTTTAGCCATTGTCGATACTTGTTCTCCTCCGTCCAGAGGTCGCCCATAATCTTCCGTGTATATCGCTCAATCATTAGCGCTCCTAATCAAGATTGATGATTTAGTAAAAAGTCCAACTTCTGTCACTCCCGCGAAGGCGGGAGTCCAGAACCAGCTGATATTACTGGATTCCCGCTCCCCGATCGGGTCGAGGACAAGCTTCGCGGGAATGACGAAAAAGGGTGTCTGGCGACTTTTTACTAAATCATCAAGATTCCCTTTTGGCACAATTTATTATAATATAAGGGAAGTTCTGTCAATATAATACGTGTCCGTAAAGAGAGCCTTGCATAACTGCCATATGAGCGCTGACGCTTCACTTCGTGCCTCGTGATGCGGCGGCAGGCTTCAAATCTTGCACGGAGTGAAGCGTTAGCGCTATCCTCAAAATACCCAAGGTATTCCTCCGGTTAAGATTTTAGCCTTCCTTGCCTGACAAAAAAATGTCACGTTGTGCAAGGCTCTCATAAAATTTGTTCTTTCGGACATGGACACGAACACGAAAAAAATGATAATTCTAACCGATGAATACAAAAAAAACAATACAGCGCATATCACGCACTCCCTATTGGGAACAGATATTATCGCTTAAGGGCATTATTCGGCTTCCGTTCTATCTGGTAGGAGGAACCCTTCGAGATCTCTTGCTGGAAAGACCTGTTTCCGATCTCGATATCGTAGTTCCGGAAAAGGCCATGACAATAGCCCGGCATTTTGCCCGGCTTGTGGGCGGGGCGTTTGTCCCCCTTGATTGGGAGACGGAAACAGCGCGGGTTGTAGTGACAAATAATATCTTCGACTTTTCCACAATGAAAGGAGAAACTATTGAAGACGATTTGTCAAAAAGGGATTTTACGATCAACTCCTTAGCAGTTGAGATTGAGACTTCAGACCGATTCGCGGGAAAGTTGATAGACCCGTTCAACGGGTTCCAGGACCTTCACGCAAAGAGATTGGTCCCATGTTCTGACACTATTTTTCTGGATGATCCCCTCCGGATTATGAGAGCCTATCGACTAATTGTTACTCTTGGGCTGACCATGGTGGAAGAGCTGCCAAGGCTCATCAAAAGAGACCGCGCAAAATTGTCCCGGACGTCCTCTGAACGAATCCGAGATGAACTTTTCCTGATACTTTCTTGTTCGGAAACAGAAAGGGTAATACATCAAATGGATGTTGCAGGGATACTTTCCATCCTTTTCCCTGAGATCGATCCCATGAAAAAAACAGGACAAGACAGATATCATCACCTAAATGTCTGGGGCCACTCCCTCCTTGCGCTGACAAGTTTAGAACATGTTATGAACAATCTCCCTGAATATTTCGACCAGTACAGCCATCAGACAACCGCTTACCTTGAACGTCATCTGGTACAGGGGAGACCTGTCAAGGCCCTTGTGAAGCTGGCAACGCTGTTCCATGATGTGGGAAAACCCGAAACATTTCTTAAAGACGAGCAGGGAAAGATACATTTTCATGGTCATGAAAAGGTCGGAGGGAGCAGGATTGGAAAGATTGCAAAACGCTTGAAGTTGAGCCGCAGGGAAATATCTTTTTTGGAAAAACTCGTTTCAAATCATATGAACCCACACCATCTATTGGCTGTCGAGCCCCCTTCGTTGAGATCAGTCGGTCGTTTTTTCCGGAAGCATGGAGAACAATTCTGGGCGCTTTTTTGTGTCTATTATGCTGATTTTATGGCAAAAAAGGGGCCTGAATCGAAAACAACGGGTCTACACCAGGTGCGTGACAACCTCATGCGCGTCCTCTCTTCCTATTACGAGCGGATAAGACCCAAAGAGATTAGCAAACCCCTTCTTTCAGGACGCGATCTGATAGAAAAATTGGGGCTCAAACCCGGACCTCATTTCAAGAAGATATTGGAAGATGTACAAGAGGCCTATGTTGAGGAGCGAATAGAGGGGAAAGGGGAGGCGGTGGAGTTTGTGAAAAGGCTGTTAGAAAGTGAGAAAGTTAAAAGTTAAAAGTAAGAAAGTGGACATCTTCTTACTTTCTCACTTCTCACTTCCACCATCGCCTTGTCTGAAAAGGTGGAGAAGAAGCGTGGCAAACAGCGCGCTTCCCATTGCCAGCGGAAGCGCTTTCCCCCCGTAGTGAGGCTTTATTAATACATATGCCGGTATCAGAACCATAATAAAACATAGTACATGCCAGCGTTTTATTAGTCTCCCGATAGAGCGCCCTACCATATGTTCCCAGTCTCTTTGTCTGATCTCACGGAACCTTTGAGAGATCATTTTATTCAATTCCAGATCAGTGCGCATGATGTCTTCGTGTTCTTTTTCCGTTTTGTAATCATGCACATCGACCTTTTCGGTTACAGGAGAAGCGCTATCCGGGCTCTCTTCCCAGTAGCGCCACCGACCGTCTTTTTTTCCGTAAACCCGGCTCCCTTCCATCTGTTTTTGACCGGAGCTATACCAGCACGTCCATTTGCCGTGCATCTTGCCGTTTATAAATTCTCCTTCGATCTGTATTGTTCCGTTCTCATTCCACTTAATCCACTTGCCGTTCTTCTTGCCGGCGAGGTATTCTCCCTCCATCTGTGTTTGACCGTTCTGGTACCGGAAAATCCATTTCCCCTCTTTTTCCCCGTTGATCATCCGACCTTCGGCATACTTCTGCTTCGGTCGCCAGAAACAGAAACCCCGGGGGCGATATATGGTCTTAATTTCAGATGTTGTCATGAAACTTAATCCTTTCCGAACTATTGGAGCATTACCTTAGCGGTAAATGCCATGATGATAGTTTTTTGGGACTGCCACTGGTGTCAATCTCAATGCAATTGGAGCATTACCTTAGCGGGAAATGCCCTGGTGATCAAGGGATTTGTTTGAATGTGTATTTTGTGCATTAATCACTTGCCATAATCC
>JAUWMN010000282.1 GCA_030613165.1 Desulfobacterales bacterium | reverse complement strand
AAGGTAAAAGATGAAGAACAATTAGTGCTGAGCATAAGCGCTTCAAGTTGGACGCCAACTTTTGTAGATGGGCAGTTTTTCATATCAATGAACCTTGATTATGAAAATCTGGACAGAGCCATTGAAGCGAACTGGAGCGTTTTGAAAGAGATTCAGAAAAAAGGGGTAGATGCCAAGGCATTGAACAGGGCCAAGAAAAAGGTCGCGGCCGGGCACATATTCGCCAATCAGTCAGCAGCAAGTCAGGGGCGTCAATTGGCTTCCGACTGGACAGCAGCAGGGGACCCGTATTTTAGCGACAAATATGTAGAACGTATTCAGTCAGTAACAGCGAAAGATTGCCAACGGGTGGCAAAAAAGTATTTTAAGAGACAAAACATGACCATGGCGGTGTTAAAACCGACTGCAAGCGCTTCACTTGAAGCAGGAACAGAAGCAGATGCGCAACACAGGGAAGGGGCAGGAAAGATAATAAAAAGCAGACTATCCAACGGGATGACACTCTTGTTGAAAAGAAATCCTTCGATTCCTATTGTTACACTTCAATTCTTTGCAAAAGGAGGGCTTCGTTTCGAGCCGGCGGACACGCTTGGTATTTCCCGTTTTATGGCATCCCTGTTAACCAAGGGCACCCTGACCCGCACCAAATATGAGATAGCTCAAAGCCTTGAGGATTTGGGGGGCTCTATCTCGTCCGGGTCCGGGAGCAATACGGTCTTTGTGAAGGCGTCTGTTTTAAAAGAAGATTTTGATACAGGCCTGGAACTCTTGGCCGATGTAGCGCTTCATCCTTCTTTTCCGGAAGACGAAATAGAAAAACAGCGCCGTGACACACTCCTTGCAATAAAACGGATCGACGAACACTGGGTCGTCGAAATACAGCGCCTTTTTCGAAAACATTACTATGTAAAGCATCCTTACCGTAACGATACCCTCGGAACCCCCGATTCGATTCAAAACCTTTCGCGGGAAAAGATCATAACATTCTATCGATCATTAATTATGCCGAGTAATATAGTTCTTGCGATTTACGGTGACATAGATCCTGAAGAGATCACAGCAAAGGTCAAAATTGTCTTTCGTGACTTTTTACCGGGGATGGCAGTAGAACCGCTTATTGAGCCTGAAACCAGGAATATCGCCGAAGATAAGATGTTTACAAAGACCAATCAAAAGACATCCGCCGCTATATTTGTGGGGTATAATGGAATGACCCTGTATGACGAGGATCGGCCCGTAGCAGATGTAATCGACGCCATTATTTCCGGGATAGGATATCCGAGCGGATGGCTTCATGACGCGTTGAGAGGGGGCGATCAGAGCCTTGTATATTATATTCACGCCTATCCCTCCTATGGAATAGACGGGGGCTATTTCGGAGCGATGGCCCAGACCACTTCGTCCAACCATGATACCGTGCTTGCCGTCATAAAGGAAAAATTTGAGCTGATTCAAAATGAAAAAGTGTCTAAGGAGACACTTGAACGGGCCAAGGCAATGTGTATTACCATGCATCAGATGTCTCTGGAGACAAACGGCGCGCAGGCTCATAACGACGCCGTCAATGAACTGTTGGAACTCGGATATGAATACGCTCAACAGAACCCGGATTTAATACACAAAGTCACTGCTGATGATGTTCAAAGGGTTGCGAAAAGGTTGTTTAAACATTCTCTTACCGTGACGACAAAGCCAGAGACGGAAGAGAGCGCCGAGTAGCGAGACCTTATACTGCCGACACTATCATGATTATTCCCATTGGAATCAAAATCCCAAGTATTACTCTTACGTACGTTTCTTTCTTGAGCCTGCCATAGTAAATAGACCCCGCGTAGGTGCCCAAAAATACGAACAATATCGAGGCCGCGAAATAGCGAAGCACGACAATTGTAGTCAAACCGCTAATGGCATGGGCCGCGGCTATGATAAGGCCCGAGCTGAAAAAAAATCCGGATAGTGTGGCCTTAATATCGTCCTTAGACCAGCCTGTGAGCGTGGTATAGATGATCGTTGGGGGACCTCCCGCGCTGAAAGCGGTACCGATAACGCCTGTGGCGAAACCCGCCAGATATGACCATGTGGAGTTGATCTTTCTCGGTTGGGGGCGAAGCGCTAAACCATATAAGGCATAAGCTATGAGTATCACACCGAGCAGAAATTCGATAACATTACTGTTTGCTTCTTTCAGGAAGGTTGCTCCCACATGTATTCCGGGGAGACAGCCCAGAAAGAGGGGCATTATTTTTTTCCAATCTATGTGATTCTTGAGTTGGAGCGAAAGGAATAAAGTAATGATCAGGCCGTTTAGCATGCAGAGGGGGACAGCCAATTTTACGTCCATAAACATGACCAATAGCGGCATGGCCACTAATGCCGAACCAAAACCAGAGACGCCTTGTGTGAATCCCGCCAACAAAGATATTAAAGCCACCAAAAAATAAGTAGTCATTAAAGGGAGTCCTCTGTATGTGAATCTTTTCGTGCCTGCAAAGCATCCAGCGGGCTTGCAACGGCAGCAATGTCTTAGTTTAATCTCAGATTTTAGATCATTATAAACTGATTCCCAGCTTGCATTGGTTGATTTATCTTCTGCTTTTTGGCAGAGGGTATCTCAACTTTTACACATGAGGAAAGTTTGTCGTAAGAATGGAATTTGTCAGGGATTGGCTTCTTAACCAAAAGGTCGTCAAAGCCAATCTTAAAATATCAGGAGGAATTTGTATCATACGGACTTATCCGGTTTCTGGAGAATATGCAAAATGTAAAGTTATACAGTTAGGGTTTC
>JAUWMN010000213.1 GCA_030613165.1 Desulfobacterales bacterium | reverse complement strand
GAAGGGTAGTGGCCACAATTGTATCACCAACTTTACCGAGTTTTACGCGGATAAATTCTTCGATTCCCAACCTGGAAGGAATCTTTTTAGGGAGCCTTACCGGTATAGTGTCCCGAGCGGGCTCTCTGATGCCGAGCATCCGGGAGATAAGGGGTTGAACAAACTGTTCGAACGCCATTATAGCGGAAACCGGATAGCCCGGTATCCCTATAATCGGTTTTCCTTTGATGATGCCAAGGATGGTCGGCTTTCCCGGCATCATGGTGACACCATGCACCAAAACTTCTCCGAGTTCTCCGATTATCTTCGCGGAATAATCTTCAGATCCCGCGGAAGAACCGGCAATAATGAGAATAATATGATTCTCTTTGGTGACTGCCTCGTTCACCGCGTCCCGAATGAGATCGTACTCATCAGGTACAATGGGGTGTGGGATATGTTCTCCTCCTAACGCGGTAACCAGGTTGCTCAGTATCGCGGAATTGCTTTCAATCACCTGCCCCGGGGCGAGGTTATGCGGACCAAGGTCCTGGTACCGTACCAGTTCGGAACCTGTGGGGATAATGACTGCGCGCGGTTTTTCCTTTACCGCAACCTCGAAGACGCCCCCTCCGAGAAGCGCGCCCACACAGCAAGGGGTTATTTTATGGTTTTGCGCGAAAAGGAGTTCGGTCGCCACAATATCCTCTCCCACTTTTCGGACGTGCTGCCAGGGGAACACCGCAGATTCGATTTCCACGGTCTCGTTATTTAGCTCCGTAACATATTCGATCATAATAACCGCATCGGTATCGGGCGGAAGAATATTGCCGGTATTTACATAAAACGCGTTTTTCCCAATTTTGAGCTGTTTGGGGCGGTCCATTGTAGTACCGAACGTGTTTTCCGCGCGGACCGCGATCCCGTCCATTGCGGCAACGTGAAAAGGGGGAGAGGAAAATCGAGCTGTAACAGAAGCAGCAGTGATTCGTCCCACCGCTTCTACTGAAGGGATCATCTCGTGTTTGAGAAGTTCCTTTGCAGGCATCCGATCAAGAAATATGCGCCGGGCCTCTTCAAGAGGCTTCATTTGAAGGTATATATTTCGTTTCATCATTTTTCTTTATATATTGTTCACCGCAAAGACGCAAAGAACGCAAAGTTTTAAAACCCTAAGTTTTCCTTTGCGGCCTTTGCGTCTTTGCGGTGAAGTAATAGACTAAAATAACTCCACAGTAACCACGCTCCCTTTGTCTAATCCCTCTGAATTAATATCGATCTCTATTAATCCGTCTGCTTTTACCATGGTGCGAATAAGTCCGGATTTCCCGAGAAGGGGATGTGCAACTAAGCGTCCCTTATCATGGACTAAATTTACCCGCACAAAATCTGTTCTTCCTTGAACTGAGGCAATATTTCGGCTCAAAATAGCGGTTGCCTCTCTTTTTTTTTCTATATATTTTTCGGAGAGTCCTCCCATTCGTTCGATTAGGGGCTGAACAGTCTTCATAAAGACTATCATGGCTGACGTCACGTGGCCGGGTAAACCAAAGAATGCCTTTTTCCCTATACGGGCGATAATTGTAGGTTTGCCGGGGCTGATGGAAATACCGTGGACCAGAATCTCGGAACGAGGCAGGGCATTTATCGCCTCCATAGTGAAATCACGGGCGCCGACAGAACTTCCGCCGGAGACGAGAACTATGTCGGCATGGCTTAGCGCTTGCTCACACATATGAAAAAGTTCGTCAAAGTTGTCACGGACTATCCCAAGGCAGGTAGGTACACCGCCCGCCTTTTTTACCTGACCGCTGAGAGTATATGCGTTAACATCACGAAGCTGTCCCAGAGAAGGGATGTCGCGGATATCCACAATTTCGTCCCCTGTTGAAATGATTGCCACCACAGGCTTTTTGAATACCGGCACATCAGATTTCCCCAGAGCGGCAAGCACGCCCATTTCCTGAGGACGTATAGGCTGACCCCAAGGAAGTATACATTCCTCCTTGCAAAGGTCTTCTCCGATCTCGATCACGTGTTGCAAGGGGAAGGCGCTTTTGTAGACCTCTATAGTATGCTCGTCCAAAAGTTCAGCATGTTCCAGCATAACCACGCTGTCGGCTCCATCCGGAAGCATCCCGCCTGTGGGGATCTTTACGGCCTCTCCGGCTTTAACCGAGATACGGGCCGGCTCTCCCATTTCTATTGTTCCGGTCACATTGAACAGGGCAGGGGATCTCTCGGAAGCGCCGAAGGTCGATCGGGCCCGCACCGCGTAACCATCCATTGTGGACCGGTTGAAGTCGGGAATGTCGATGTCGGAGATGACGTCTTTTGCAAGGATTCGTCCCAGGGATTCTTCGATAGGAATTGTTTCGAATTCTGTCCGAGGGAAATTATGGAGATGGGTGAGGACGGATTCAAGGGAAGATACCTTGAAAAATTCTTTTGTACTCATGATACGCCCTTAATTCTCCCTGCGTGGTTATAGACTATCATGCGCTGCCCGCGTACGTAGCCGATCAGCGTCATGTTTACTTTGCGGGCCAGGTCGATTGAAAAACGGGTGGCCGCGGATCTGGAGGCAAGAATCGGCACACCGACCCGGATCGCCTTTATGAGAATTTCCGATGCGATACGTCCGGTAGTTACAATGAGTTTCTCCTTTGTATCGATATCCTCCAAAAAACACTTACCCTGAATCATATCAATCGCGTTGTGCCGTCCTAAATCTTCATAAAAGATCAATAAACGATCAGGTACGGCCAGAGCGGCATTGTGACACCCTCCTGTCGCCATATAGAGTGTTGACCTTTTATTCAGTTCGTCCATTAAAGAAAAAAGTTCTTCCGGAGACAACTTCATGTCTGAAGTAATGTTTGCGCGGTTGATATCTTCCATGTTGCGATCAAAATTAGTCCCTTTACCGCATCCCGAGGTGATGGAACGTCTCATCTGGTGGGAGGAAAGAGGATCATGCGTGGTGAAAACATGGGCCGTGATCCGGTCCGGCTTTTCTTCGATCCGTACCTTTTTTAGCTCCTTTTGGTCGGTTAATAATCCATCCGACCTGAGAAAACCGACAGCAAGAGCCATCGGGTCTTTCCCTGTGCACAGCAACGTTACTACTTCTTGTTCGTTTAAATAAATGGTAAGAGGAATTTCCTGAATAGCAGTGATTGAGGTCTCATTGAAACGACCATCCGAGAACTCAAAAACGTTATATGGAAAGGAGTCTTGCATTATACTTGTCCTCGAACAAAAGTACCGCTTTTCCCACCGGATTTTTGCATCAGTCTAATTTCGGATATGGTCATCTCCCGATCATAAGATTTGCACATGTCATAGATAGTGAGAGCAGCGACGGATACAGCGGTTAATGCCTCCATTTCCACTCCGGTCTGTCCTGTTACCTTGACGGTTGCCAGGATTCCTATGGAGGAGGATGCGTCGTCGAGAGAGAAATCGATATGGACATGAGTGATCAAAAGGGGATGGCACATTGGAATAAGTTCGGGGGTTTTCTTGGCTGCCATAATCCCGGCGATGCGGGCCGCCTCCAGGACGTTTCCTTTTTTTGTCTTATTATTTTTGATCAGCTCAAGGGTTTCGGGCTTCATTGTAATACTGCCTTCAGCTATTGCTTCCCTCAGTGTTGCCGATTTTTCGGATACATCGACCATCCGAACCCTTCCTTCTTCATCAAGATGTGTAAGCTCCGACATGGGCTTTCCTCATCACAAGCTTTTAAAACATAGTAATAGTTCACCGCAAAGGCGCAAAGGGCGCAAAGTTTTAAAGTCCATTAATAACTATTTTGACTCCGTTTTGTTAAAATTGGATGATTCAAAATTGTCTTTTTTTTAACCTTAGTTGTGCCTTTGCGCTCTTTGCGCCTTTGCGGTGAGATCAATAGTTACACAAAATGTTCTTTTTTTCTTGCCACGTCT
>JAUWMN010000179.1 GCA_030613165.1 Desulfobacterales bacterium | reverse complement strand
ATTCATATCACCGCAAAGGCGCAAAGGACGCAAAGGAAAAATTAGTAATAGAAAAGAAAGATAGTTTTTTAGATTTAAATTGGTAATATTATCAATAGGCTTAAAAACTTTGCGCTCTTTGCGTCTTTGCGGTGAATTCGTTACTAACGATGGGTTAATATGAAATCAAGCGCTTCCATAGCCGACTTAATCGGAATGATCCGGGAAAATAAAGGCGTTGTAGACTGTAGCGGTCTGGGAGGCTCAGATACAGCTTACTGCCTGGCGGAAGTACACCGCGGCGCGAAACGGTCTCTATTTGTCGTGGCGCCTACGCTTAAAGAGGCTGAAACAATCATATCCGATATCCATTTTTTCCTCGGCGGTGCTGAGGAATCGGTCCTTTTTTTCCCGCCGTATCATATTATTCCATTCAAACCGGTAGATTATAATCCTGAAACCGCCGCGCACCGCATCAAAACACTCTACAGGCTTATCACAGAAGATGACCCGAAGATTGTAGTAACTACCATCGAAGGGCTTCTCCAAAAAATTATTCCCAGAACAGCCCTTTCCGCTTTTCCGGAAATCATTATCACGGGAGAAGAGGTCAACAGGGACCAGTTGTTAAATCACCTAATAAGTGGTGGTTATTCAAAGGCATCCATCGTAGAGGAGCCCGGAGACTTCAGTGTCCGTGGAAGCTTGATAGATCTCTTTTCGCCCCTTTATCCTGATCCGGTCCGTATAGAATTTTTTGGTGATACTGTTGAATCGATTCGAACCTTTTCCGCGGTTGACCAACGATCGTTACAATACCTTGAGGAAGTGATCATCATTCCCGGGCGTGAGGTAATTATTCATCCCGATGAAACCGAACAGATCATAAAGAGGTTTCGGCTGCATGCGAAACAATTGGAAATCCCACATACCCGGGTAGGGGAAATGATCGATCATATCGCGGAACAGCATCAGTTTCCAGGAATTGGCGGTTTTCTTCCCCTGCTCTATCCGCAATTAGATAGTTTGGTTGATTACCTTCCCGGAGACGCCGTCCCTGTATTCATTGACCTTTCATCTATTGAACAGACAGGGAAAACAGCAGAAGAGGCGATAACACAAAGCTATCTCGCCTGTCGCTCCAAAGGTCGGCTCTGTGTAGAGCCTGAGTCACTATACCAACCGTCCGACGAAGCGCTCCATGCGCTTCTGGACCAGGAGTCAGCCATAGTTTTCAGAACCCTGACCGTGGCCGGGGAAGCCACACGGCCGTGTCATTTTACCGTTCACAATAACGAAACAACCTCGCAAGCGCTCAGAACAGCAAAAGGGCATCAAGACTTGCTACGCCCACTGATCAACTGGATTAAAGAATGTCATGACGCGGGATGCCCCTCCACAGTAGTATGCGCGGGCCAAAAAGGGGCGGAACGCATCGGAAAGCTCCTCCTCCCCTATGGCATCACCACCTTTGCGGACAAAAAGACCGCGCGAGACAGGCCGGACGTCGAAATCGGGCTCCGAATACGTTTCGGCCGGCTCTCAACCGGTTTTGTGTGGAAAAAAGAATCGCTGGCGATCATTACGGAAGAAGAGATTTTCGGTCGCAAACGCCGCCGTCCCAAACGCCCAACCCCTTCCGGGGAAACCCGTATTATCGACTTTCAGGATCTTAAAGAAGGGGGCCTCGTCGTTCATATCGAACATGGCATCGGCCAGTATCAGGGACTCATACGACTGGGAGTAGCGCGGCATGTGAATGATTTTATCCACATTAAATACCAGGGAAACGACAAGCTGTATCTCCCGGTCGACCGGCGCCATAATATACAGAAATATATGGGCATTGAAGGAGCTGCCCCTCGACTTGACCGGCTCCGCGGCAACTCCTGGGATCGGGTCAAGGAAAAGGTAAAAAAATCTGTTCAGAAAACAGCCAAGGAGCTTTTAGAATTATACGCGTGGAGAAAGATTCAAAAAGGATTTGCTTTTTCTGCCGGTGACCAGTATTTTGAAAAATTCGAGACAGCATTTGAATACGAAGAGACTCCTGATCAGGTCCGTGCCATCAATGAAGTCCTGAGTGATATGGAAACCGACATCCCCATGGATCGGCTCGTGTGCGGCGATGTGGGATACGGCAAGACCGAGATAGCTCTGAGGGCCGCGTTCAAAGCGGCCTGTGACAATAAGCAGACGGCAGTCCTGGTTCCAACGACTGTTCTGTTAGAGCAGCACCTTCAAACATTCAAAAGCCGGTTTGAACGATATCCGGTTATCGTTGAGGGTCTCAGCAGATTTCGATCGACAAAAGAACAAAAGATGATTCTCAAACACCTTGCTGAAGGCAAAGTAGATATCATCATAGGGACACACCGGCTCTTGCAAAAGGATGTCAACTTTAAAGATCTTGGATTGATCATCTTTGACGAAGAACAGCGATTCGGAGTTAAGGACAAAGAAAAACTGAAAAAGATTCGCAGTCACGTTGACGTCCTTGCATTAAGCGCGACCCCGATCCCCAGAACCCTCCACATGTCCATGATGGGGATACGGGATCTCAGCGTCATTATGACCCCTCCCGAGCATAGGTATCCTATTAAGACATACATTTCCCACTTTGACGACGCAGTCATTACGGAAGGCATCATGCGTGAAATGGACCGGTCCGGACAGGTTTTTTTCGTTCATAACAATATTCGAAGCATCCAGGCCATGGCCGGACATATCCAAAAGTTGGTCCCACGTGTCCGAATCGGCGTCGCGCATGGCAGGCTCAATGAAAAAGAGCTGGAAAAGGTCATGTTTCAATTTATCCGTCGGGACATAGACCTGCTGGTCTGCACTACCATTATTGAATCAGGACTTGATATCCCCTCGGCAAATACTATTATGATCAACCGCGCGGATAGATTCGGATTGGCCCAAATCTATCAACTCCGAGGAAGGGTGGGCAGAGGAGAAGAACAGGCGTACGCGTATTTTTTTATTCCCGGAGAAAGCGCTATCACCAGGGACGCTCGGAAAAGGCTTCGCGTTCTTATGGAACATGAAAAGATGGGCGCCGGCTTTCACATTGCCCTTAATGACCTTCAGATCAGAGGTGGTGGCGCGATCCTGGGGACATCCCAATCCGGTCGTATCGCGGCAGTCGGCTATGAGATGTATATTAAACTCATGGAACAAGCCATGAACGAACTAAAAGGAGAGCCGACAGAAAAGGAGATGGAACCGGAAATTAACCTGGGGCGTTCAGCCTATCTTCCGGAAGACTATATTCCTGACATCGATCAACGGCTTACCCTCTACAAAAGGCTCTCCCGCATGGCCACATTGGAAGAATTTGATCATTTCAGGACCGAATTGAAAGACCGTTACGGCCGTTTTCCCGAAGAAGTCACCAACTTACTGGTAAAGATCGGATTAAAGATTATCGCAAAGAATGTGCGCGTCGTCCATCTTGATGTATCTGAACAAGGAATACTCTTTACCTTTGACAATGATCATCGTGCCGACGCGAAAAAAATCATGGATCTAATCAGCGCGTATCCCCGCAAGGTCTCTGTCACACCGGAAAAGCGCTTAAGAGTCAGGCTTCCTTTTCAAGGGATAACAGATCCGCTCAAGGCAACAGAAAAAATTATAGAGGAGATTACATGAGAATGTTCAACAGAAGTTTGGCGATTTTCCTCCTTATCCTTGTAACATTCGGCTGTACACAAGATGAACAGGACACCAGAAATAAGGAGACACTTATCAAAGTTGATACGCTGGCCGTGAGTCTTGCTGAGTTCAACGACGCATTTGAATTATCGCAAATAATCTCGGAACAGCCCCAACCATCAGACCCGCTCTCTGAGCAAACGTATCGATTGCAGTTCCTGCGTCAATTGTTGGAAGAGATGGTCATCCTCAGGCGCGCGGAAGAATTGGACCTCACGGTATCGGCTCAAGAACTCGAAAAAGAGATAGACAAAATTCGGAAGGATTATCCGGACGATAGCTTTGACGAAATCTTTCTGAAAGAGGCCATCTCTTATGATCATTGGAAGGAAAAGATCCGGAAAAGGCTTCTGGTGAAAAACGTTATCCAGACCGACCTTGTCCAAAACATTTCAATAACCGCGGAAAAAATCAAGTCTTACTACAATGAACACAAGGAGACATTCGTAAGACCGGAGATGGTTCGAGTCTACCAGATATTACTCCCTACAAAGGACCAGGCCAAGAAGGTCCTTGCCGAAATTAATAGGGGGGTGTCGTTTCAGGATATGGCGCGGGCGCATTCCATCAGCCCGGACAAGGACAAAGGGGGCGATCTGGGATTCGTGGCAAAGGGCATACTTACAGAAGCCTTAGATAGGACTATCTTCAAGCTTAAAGAAGGGAAAATTAGCCCGGTAGTCAAGAGCGGTTATGGATATCATCTGTTCCTGGTAACAGAGAAAAAACCGGCCAGCAAACCGGATCTCTCACGGGTGGCTAAAACCATCAGAAAGCGGCTCAAGGAAGAAAAGTTAGAACAGGTATACGGCGCCTGGTTGGCAAAATTACGCTCGCGTTATGAAGTCGAGGTCAATGAGAACTTGTTGGAATAAGATACTAAACATCCGGAATCCGCTCAACGTCCTCTTT
>JAUWMN010000218.1 GCA_030613165.1 Desulfobacterales bacterium | reverse complement strand
CCATGTTCAGTGAACCGGTAACCATGTACAGATACCCAACACCAAGAAGATAAAATGAAGCGCCAATGGTGCCCATAATTATATATCGAAATGTGGAAAACGGCGCCCCGTCTCTCCCTATGGCGATGAGCGCGTAACAGGATAACGCGGCAACCTCCAAAAATACAAAAACATTGAATAAGTCACCTGTGATGACAATGCCGAGCAGCCCGGTTACAAGGAGCAAAAACAAGCAGTAAAAAGGAACGACCTTTTCGGGCATCTCCTTTTCAACGCTCCTTTTTGAATATATGCCAACCAACAGACTGACGACTGCTATTATGACAAGCACAAACGCGTTGAGGTGGTCCACGGCATACTCAATCCCCCAGGGAGGCGCCCACCCCCCGAGACGGTAAGAAAATGGGCCGCTGGTTAAAACAGTATTTAAAACACCGATAGAAGCGCCGAGAGTGGCCGCAAGCACGGCGATGGCCCATGGATAGCACAGTCCTTTTTTCCACCATCCAATAACCGGAACAAATAGAGCGGCAATTAAAGGGACTACTATAACCAGAGCAGCAAATTGTGTTGCCATATCTAAGCTCCCGTATCTTGTCTGATCTTCATAATTTCGTCCATCTCTAAGGTCTTATATCGCTTGTAAATCAGGATGAGCACTGCCAGCGCCACTCCGGTTGTGGCGACAGAGACCACGATCGCCGTGAGCATCAGTACATGAGGGAGAGGAATAAAATAATGAGCGGCATCGATAATGATCTCATGTCCATGCGCCGCGTGGGCGTCTCCCAAAAATATGGGGACCGTTGCCCCCCCCTTTTTCACACCAATGGAAATATAAAACAAGATCACGGCAGACTGAAATATGTTCATCCCAATCAGCTTCTTGACCAGGTTTTTCTTCCCCACCATTGCGTAGAGCCCAATTATCAGCAAGATAGCGTACGTCCAAAAATTGTATTTACTGAGCACATACTCAAGCATATCAGTCTCCCTCCCCCTTCTCCCCCTTGCGCTTCTTTCTCAACATCAGAACACAGCCAATCGCTGCCGTAAAAACGACTACGGTCTCACCCATCGTGTCATAACTCCTGTAATCCGCGAGCACGGCGGTAACCATATTGGGGGTCGCTGTCTTCCCTAAGGCTTCCTGGATATACTTTGGCGAGACATGAGTACTGGCGGGAGAATTAGGGTCGCCCCATTCGGGCATTTCTTCAATACCATATACAAGCAACGCACCTGTCATAAGAACTGTAATTAAAGCGACAACTTTCAATCTTTTGACCTCCTTTTGGTTTTATTGACCGCGGCAATAAACAAGACCGTTCCGACTCCGGCCCCCACTGAGGCCTCGGTAAAGGCCACGTCCACCGCTCCCATTTCCGTCCAAAGAATACACATAAAGAAGCTGTAGGCGCCCAGTATAATAACAGCCGCCAAGAGATCCTTCACATTGATAGCCGCGATGGCACAGATAATGACAAAAAGACAGAATATAACATCGAGTTGCCAGATCATTTGCTTCCCTCCCTGGTCCAAGGTTTAACTCCGCATCGGAACGCGGCCCTGGAAATAGCGTGACAGGCAGTAGGACTGGCTAAAAACATAAAGACAGCAACAACGAGCAACTTTATACTGTCCAATATAGCCCCATGATGTGCGGCCTGATATATGGAAAAGCCGATGAGCAATAAGAACACTGCCAGGGTATCACCCTTGCCCGTGGCATGCATCCGGGCATAAAGGTCCGGAAACCGTAACAGGCCAATCGTGCTTGTGGCAAAAAAGAAGCACCCTGCCAAAATGAACAGTACAGATATTGCTTTTATAATTTCCATCAAATCTCACCTTTCCCTTCAAAGTACTTTGCTGCCGCCAGGGTCCCGATAAAGTTCAGAAGAGCGTAAACCATGATGATATCCAAAAACATCTCTATCCTATCGTAGATAAATCCCATCAACACCAGTACCGCTAATGTCTTTGTGCCGATCGCTCCAACTCCTACAATTCGGTCAATAATAGTCGGACCGGACATTAACCGATAGAGACAAAGGAGAACAAGAAAGCAGAGGAAGATACTCACCCCCAAAAAGAAATTTTCCATCTCAACACTCCCAAAGTTGATTGCAGATTGCGGAATTCCGAATGTGGATTGTGGATTTATTGACTCCGCACCCCTAACTCGGTCTTCTACTGGTTTATCGTCAAGTTGTACTTTTTAAGCTTTGCGTATAATGTGCTGAGACTCACGTTAAGTTGCTTTGCTACCTGCAACTTGTTCCAATCACACTCCTGCAAGGTCTTTATGAGAAACCGTTTCTCATTTTCTTCGAAAGAGATTACTCCCTCATCCTGTTCGGCCAAGACCTCATTCAAGATGCGGCCCGGCAAGCAATCCCGCTCAATTGCTTCGCTCTCTGTCAAGAGAAAGGCATGCTGAATTGTGTTTTCCAATTCCTTAACATTGCCGGGCCAAGAGTATTCCATTAACATTTGAGCTACGTCAGTAGTCACACCCCTGACATTTTTTCCCATTTCCGTGGAAAGTCGATCGATAAGGTATTCCACCAAAAGAGGGACATCCTCTTTCCTCTGTCTGAGTGAAGGGAGGTGGATATTGATCACATTCAGCATGTAAGAAAGCTCTTCATTAAAGGTACCCCTTTCTACCTCTCTTCCCAGGTCAGAGTTAACAGCGGCAATGATTCTGACATCTGTCTTTATAGTTTCCTTCCCTCCAAGCCTCTTAATTGCCCGGTCTTGCAAAAACCCCTGAAGTTTGATCTGAGTCAGTGGAGACAGCTTGTCAACCTCACTCAAGAATACCGTCCCGCCATCAGCCTGTTCCAAGCACCCTTTTTTCTGGTATACCGCGCCTTCAAAGGCATCGACCTCGTGACCAAAAAGTCCGCTTTCCGCGATAAACTGGGGATAGGCCGAACAGTTATACGCTTCGAATGGCTTATTTTTTCTCGCGCTGTTCAAATGAATGGATCTTGCCACCAATGCTTTTTCCGTCCCTTCTGCCCCCTGAATCAAAACCGTGGCATCAGTAGGGGCCAGGTTTAATATCATATTGTAAACCTGCCTCATCTTTGCAGATTGTTTATTGATGTCCTGAATCTTCAAGGCGTCTTCCCTTAACTCACATGCTTTTCTTGCCAGACAAACTAAAATGCCTGCCAAGTAGATAATCGTCTTTGCTACAGCCTCTTGTGCTTTTGCAGTCTTCATCCATTCCGCGGCCTCAATCCTTAAATTCCTCAATTTTTTCCGAAGGTAATCCTCCTGTGGATATATCAAAAAAGATCGAAATCATCCCTGCCATAACAGTAACCCCCACACCAACCTCAACGCCGAGAATGCCAAGCGATCGTGCCTGTGCGATCCCCACGCCCAGAATCTGGTCAAGTTCCGCATAGTCTAAATAATTCCCTCCAAGTATTAAACACAACGCCCCTATCCCGGCATATATGAGGACTCCGGCGCTACACATCATGGTATTCAATCTCTCGGTCATCCTGCGCAGGGTATTGTCCAATCCATAGGTAATGACCAGTAGTATCATGCTTGCCCCAAGGATTACTCCACCCTGAAATCCTCCTCCAGGGCTGTAATGTCCATGTGCTATGACATACAGAGCATAAATCTGCATAAACGGTATAAGCATCCTCGAAAGTGTCTTTACAATAACGTCATCAGATTGTTCAGTCATCTTGTCTACCTCTTATACTTTCCTCAGCGCTCCAAAAATAGGAGCCATGTCAAGGGTATCCTGCACGTATACATGGTCGGCTTCCATAAATATAT
>JAUWMN010000044.1 GCA_030613165.1 Desulfobacterales bacterium | reverse complement strand
ATATGCTTTTGGTATTCTGATGTTAAAGGAATTACCCCAATTTTTTGAGTCTAAGTATATGATTGGTCTGTAAATCAAAAAGGGAGAGCTTTGCACAACTGCCATTTTTCCGTGATGCGGCGGCAGGTTTCAAATTTTAATCCTCGAAATACCCAATGTATTCCTCCGGTTAAATTTTTTGCCTTTCTTGCCTGACGAAAAAATGTCGCGTTGTGCAAAGCTCTCAAGGAATGTTGCCCATGAGCGAGGAAAAAAGAAAATATGTCCGGGTGGAGACCCTGCTGTATGTTACTCTTTCTGACGGTAAGCGATCGTTAAAAAAAGTTATACACGATGCAAGCCCGGGCGGTTTGCTGATTGAGAGTGATGAGCCCTGGGAGGAAGGTACGGTCTTGGGTGTGCTTATTGATACGCGTGTTCCAATAAGGGCAAAGGGCAAAGTAGTTTGGATTAAGAAGGAGGAACGCACGTACAAAATAGGTGTCGAGTTTGAAGAGTTGGATTCAGACGCAGCGAAAGAGTGGATTGACTTTTTGTTTCATTTTCAAGAGTTGATGGTTCATTAATGGTCGCAGACAAAGAGCTTAAGAATTTCCCCATAATTCCTTCAGACAGGGAGGATGATCTCCACAACTTGGAGTATACGGACTCTGCTGATTTGGTCCTCTTTGTGGCAGGGAATCAGTTCATGGTCATGGACGAACTCTTAGAAGCCTTTCAGAAAGAAGCTCCCGAAGTCAAAAAGATATTTTTTGAAACCCTTCCACCTGGTTTAGAGTTGAAACAGCTACTGGCAGGAGGGGCAATCTTTCGGGACAAAATCATCGACGCAGTCCCTGATGTCTATGCATCGGTTTCCGCAAAGGCCATGGAGCGTCTGGAAACAGTCGGCCTCATCACAAAGGGCGACTATTTTCTCTATCTCCACAATCGGATTGTTTTGATGGTGCCGGAAGGGAATCCCGCACAGATACGATCTGTCTCAGATCTCGGACGGGACGAAGTGCGGATATCACAACCGAATCCGGAATACGAAGATATTGCGTATTACATCATGGACATGTACCGCGATAGTGGGGGAGACCAACTTGTGCATCGCGTCATGAAAGACAAACGGGCAAAGGGCACTACTCTTCTGACTGTTGTTCACCACCGGGAGACCCCGCTAAGGATCGAGAAAAAAGCAGTCGATGTTGGCCCGGTGTGGGCTACGGAGATCATACATGCAAAGCAGTGTAACCGTGCGGTTGAGATGGTTGACCCTGGGAAAGAATTGGATCAAAGAGACAAGATCAATTACTATATCTGTAAATTAAAGAATGCACCCCATCCGGCAAATGCCGAAAGATTCCTCGATTTCATAAAATCTCCCCGTGCGCAGAGAATCTATGAGAAATACGGCTTTGTGCCTCATTGTTGATTCACCGCAATGGCTTAAATATTAAATTAAGAGTGGCATCCGCCATGCGTTAATTTGTTCATGATCCCATCAATAAAACTATAAAAGACTGCTCTACTCCTCTCGGTAAGGGTCAAGACAATACAGCCTGCTCTTTCTGTGTTAGACCTTTCAACGACTCCTCCGCTCCAGAGAACTTTGGCCGTTCCGGTTACAGCCTTTTCGAGGATTTTTATCTCAAAATGGATGATATCTTCTATGATAAGTTCTTGAGGTTGCTTTAAGGAAAAACCACGTTTGGCGATGTCAAAGGCCATGGAGCGGTGAACACTTCCATCGTGTACCTTCCAGTATGTTATTGGAAGAGCGATGGAGAGACGCGCATGTCTTCTGCGTTCCATACTATGCATTATTTGCCTGTAGAATTTAAGAATTCCTAAATCCCTTACTTCCTAAATTCTTTAAATTCTCAATTCCGAAAGAATTCACCCCACTGCTCAATTATTGCTGCCTTATTTTTTCCGAATTTGGAGATTTCTGATTTTATCTTTTCGAACGGTTTGTTTTCGTAGAGAGAGTCAGGCTTTTTTGAGAAGAATTTGTCGGCAAAACATATAATCTGTTCTTCCAGCGAGATGGGGCTCATATCTCTTTTGGGGATAGGGAGGCGCTGACTAACGATATCTTCAACTGTTATCCCAACCCCGACATGTCTTTCGCAAACGAGCGCGTATTCAGCAAGCCCCTCTTTTTCCAATAACTCTCTCCCCAGATAGCCATGGCAAATATATGGGTTTTTGCCGGAACAGCCTATTTCCGATGCATTGGTGAATATAATGCCAATGTCGTGAAGCATGGCAGCCTTTTCTATAAAGGCAGTGTCGGGCTTCAAGTGTTCCACTCGTTTAGCAAGTTCAAGGGCCTTTTGTGTGACCATCTTACTGTGTTCTATCAACAAATGGCGGGCCTGTGACCCTTTTGTATAATATTTATCAATGAGTCTAAGTGGGTCCATGAGATATAAATAATAACTAATCTCCTCTTGAGTCAATACAATATTAGACTTTTATCATCTAATCGGAAGCATTACGTATTTCTTGATTCACTGGTAAATGAAGAATCCAGGCCCAAAGGACCTGGCTTTAACTTCCCCCCGAAGGGGGCTGAAAGTCCCCCTTTCTTAAAGAGGGATTGAGGGGGATTTTAAAGGCCATTCTAAGAAATCCCCCCTGCCCCCCTTTAGAAAAGGGGGAATTTTTATACTCATGACATAATGTAAAAAATAAGGGTTTAATCTCAAAGGTCGCTTTGTTTTTTAAGCAACTGTCGTTGCAGATCGGTGATATGAGGCAGCATTGCGTTCTTGTGTTTTTCATTATACGTTTCGAACCGTATTTTTTCGGTCTCGTCATCTATGGTCAAGGTTCCCAAAAATTCTATTCCAAAGTAGACAACATTGCTCCGTTTTCCGTCAGGGACTATTTTTGTTCTGATAACAGTTTTTACCCACAGGACTTTTTCATTATCGATAAGGATCTTGACAAGAATTTCCTCATTTATTGAAAGCTTTCCCACAGGGTCCCTGACGAGTTTTTTCTTATGGTGAACAGTTCTTGGACAGATAAATTTTAAACCTTGAAGGCTGAGATCGGTTATCTTGTAGGTTGGTTCCAGTCCTATACGCTCTCCTTCGAGATTGGTAATTTCTATGACAACATCTTCCTCATGCGGGATTTCGACACGGTAATGCCTGCGTAAGGTGCCATGGTAAGTATCGGAGTCTGGAACAAAAAAAAGGGCTTCTGTGAATGTCCCTTTGAGCTTGTAGCGGTCTATATCGACAAGTGTCATTTTCACAATTACGCGTTTTTTGGTGTCGTCTTTATCTTTATGGAGGTAGGTTACTTCAATAGTGTCTCCGATCCTGCGGAGAGAGAGTTTTGGTACAGGTTGTTCGATTATGACATAGGGAGGGATAACGTCGAGTATGCGGGATCTTCTGATATCATCTTTTCCTTCGAATCTTTCGGCCTTTTGTGCCAACAAATCTACGATTGTGGTCGGCCTGAGTCTTGTAAAGATGGAATCGTTGTGGTTATCTATCACTTTTCCACTATGGTTTCGTCAATTTTCATGCCAAAGTGCCTTCCGGCCTTTTCTATGGTCACCAGTACCTCATCCCCCTTTTTTAGATCGACAATCGAAATAGGTTTTCCATCGGGTTTTGTGAGGCGAATGGTCTCAGCGTTTTGCAGGATAGTAGATATCTTGTTTCCCTCAACTTCTGCTTCAACCAGCATGAGAGGCCGTTTTTCTATTTTTAACCTTCCAACAACGGCTCTTGCGGTCTTTCCCTTAAAGTCGACTATAAGGACCTCGTCTCCGGACTTGAGATCGGACAAGTATTTTGTCTTTCCATCAACCACCCGAATGTACGCGTGCACTGGACCCGCGTTCACTCTAAAGGGGCGGGGCGCGACATACGGATTTTCAAGACTCTCAGAATGTACTAAAAACATGGCCGCGCTGGAGTTCCCGATAAGCATACCTTCGCCTACATTCATTGATGTGCAGGTGTCCACACAAACCCTGTCTCCCATTCCGATCGATCTGGTCTCCAAAATTTTTGCCGTTACTACAGGGATTGTTTCTCCGGAACCCTGAACCTCGCGGATTATCTTTTTTATTTCATTGATGTCACTGGTGGTTACCAGTATCCCATCCACGCCTTTTTCAAGTATGGAAAGGAGATCTTTTGCCTCGGAAGCGCTTTTTGCTTCTGCATAAAGATTGTTTGTCTGCGCGATTAGGTTTTCAAGGGGTATGATCGTCCAGTCGGTTGTTCTTACGATTACCTTTTTGGTCTTTGTGAGTTTTACAATCTCTTTTTCATCCTTGCCGCTTTTTATTTCATATTCGACTACGTCCTGGCCCAGCTTTAGATTGCCGTCTGTGGCGATAGTCTGTATGATACCGAGTTCTTTTACTTTGTCCGTGTAGTTTTTAGGCACCATAATCGCGTCCGCCCCGCTTTCCAGGGCAGTTGTAACGAGCTTTTTGTCCCAGGGCACAACTTTGACCCAAACTTTTTTCATGAGTCCCCTTTCTTTAAATGCTCAAGAGCGTCTTCCACCGATGTTTTTTGATGGATAATCATGGCAAAGGCTTCTAACATCTTTGCGGGGTTTTTATGTTGAAAAACATTTCTTCCAATGGAAACACCACTACCTCCCACATCAATGGCGTCTTTTACCATGGTCAATATGTCTCTATCTGAATCCATTTTGGGGCCGCCTGCGATTACAACAGGCACCGGACAGCCCGCTACCACCTCTTTAAAGGTCTCTGGTGAACCTGTGTAATTGACCTTTACTATGTCAGCGCCCAGTTCAGCGCCGAGTCTGGCGGCATGTTTTACAACCTCGACATCATGTTCGTCTTTGATTTTTTCCCCTCTGGGATAGATCATGGCAAGGAGCGGCATTCCCCACTCCATGGCCGTCTGTGCAACCGCGCCAAAATCCCGCAGCATTTCACGTTCTGTATCGCTTCCTATATTTACATGGATGGATACCGCGTCAGCTCCTATCTTTATGGCTTCTTCCACGCTGCATACCAGGGTTTTCGCGTTAGGAGTTGTCGTGAGCGACGTGCTTCCGGACAAATGTATAATCAGCCCCACATCTTTTCCGCCTCCGCGATGTCCCGCGTGCACGATACCCTTGTGGATCAAAATGGCATTCGCGCCACCTGTAGCTACACTATTTATGGTGGTCTTCATATCGATAAGACCTTCCACTGGTCCCACAGTAACTCCGTGATCCATGGGGACGATTATTGTTTTTCCGGTATCGCGGTTGATAATTCTTTCCAGCCTGATCTGTTTGCCTATCATATTACCCCCTCGGCCATAAACGACCCACTTTCAATTTTGATGGCGTCGTAAAAAGTCCAATCTTCTGTCACTCCCGCGCAGGCGGGAGTCCAGAACCAGCTAATATTACTGGATTCCCGCGTTCGCGGGAATGACGAAAAAGGGTGCCTGGCGACTTTTTACGAAACAATCATTTAGGTCGTTAACCATCTAAAAATCTTAATAAATTCAATTGCAATCTGTAGCCAATGGGCAAATAAATGTCAAGGAAAAAATAACGCCTTAAACTTAAACCTAAATTGAGCGCTTTTTGACTCGATCTGCACCAATCTCTTGCGCATTCCCGCTTGTAGCGGGACGAAAATCCTCGACATATCCACGGGTATGCCTGCGGTTTTCGTCCCGCCCAGATAGGCGGGACTACATCAAGATATTGGCACATCTCTTCTGCAAAAATCGCTCAACTTAGGTTAAAAGATTTTTTTGGCGTGCCGATGGAAAGTTTAGGAAATAAATACGGTTGTATTAAGGAAATATATCGTACGCAATATTATTGCGCTGAGGATAGTCTGTGATAGTAGCGGTGCATCAGCCTCAATATATGCCCTGGCTGGGTTACTTCGATAAGATAGACAAGGCTGATATATTTGTGTTGCTGGATACAGTCCAGTTCAAGAAGAATGAATGGCAGAATCGAAACAAGATCAAAACCGCCCAGGGTTGGCAGTGGTTGACAGTGCCGGTATTGTACAAATTCCCTGAAAAGATAGAAGAGGTTACTATTAATAATAACAGTAATTGGCAGAATGTGCAAAGGAAGAGCCTGAAGACGAACTATTCAAAATCGTTACATTTTAATCATATTGTTGAGTTGTTGGACGAGGTTTTTTCAGCAAAATGGGAACGCATCGCGCCATTAAATATTTTTACAGTCAAAGAGGTTGCACAAATTCTCGGGATTAGCACACCGATTTATGTGGCCTCGGAATTGGGTGAATTCCCGGACGATCCGGACGACAGGTTAATTGCGATCAGTCAATATTTTGACGGGACGATTTATCTGGCCGGCAGTGGTGGAAAGGACTATATGAAGCTCGAAAAATATGAAAAAGCGGGCATAAAGGTACAATTCCAGGAATTTCACCACCCTGTTTACCCTCAATTGTTTGGACCATTTGAACCGTTGATGTCTGTTCTCGACCTGCTTTTGAATTGTGGTCACGACAGCCTGTCTTTCTTACGAGGGGATTATGAATGTTCTGGCGATAGGCGCGCATCCTGATGATATAGAAATCGGGTGTGGAGCGACATTAATAAAGTATCGGCAAAAAGATCATAAGGTCTATACGCTTGTCATGACAGACGGAGCAATGGGAGGAGACAATGCAATCAGACGCGATGAACAGTTGCGTTCAAATGAGATTATCGGAGTAGAAAAGACGTTTTGGGGAGGATACAAAGACACGCAGTTGCCCTTAAATAAGGATATAATCGCTATTATAGAGGATGTAATCGATGAGGTTGATCCGGTTTTTATCTTTGTAAATTATTTTGATGATACGCATCAGGATCACAGACATCTGGCAAAGGCCACAATTTCAGCAACCCGATACATCAAAAATGTATTATTTTTTGAAGTCCCGACTACACACAACTTTGCTCCCTCGATCTTTGTGAATATAGAAGATGTGTTTGAGGAAAAGAATCAAATCCTCCTGGCGCATGAATCGCAGGTAATGAAGACGAATATAGGAGATCTGTCTATTGTTGATGTTGCTCAAGCCCAGGCAGGTTTTAGGGGTATGCAAGGCCGTGTTAAATATGCGGAAGGGTTTGTGCCGCAAAGGCTCTTTATTAATGTATGACAATGATACCGCATTCAAAACCGACTATAGAATCTGAGGATATTAAGTCCGTCTGTAATGTATTAGAGTCAGGCGCGATAGCTCAGGGAGAGGTAGTAAAAGAATTTGAAAGATCAGTAGCGGCATTTGTGGGCGTAAAGGGGGGCGTTGCGGTAAATTCAGGGACAGCCGCACTTCATCTTGCCCTGATCGCTTTGGGAGTGCAAACAGGAGATGAAGTCATTCTTCCCAGTTATCTTTGTGTCGCACCACTCAACGCGGTCCGCTATGTGGGAGCAACCCCGGTATTTTCGGATATCGATCCGAGGACAGGGAATATTGATGCGGAAAGGGCGCAAGCAGTAGCGTCGAAAAAGACAAAAGCGATTATTGTGCCGCATATGCTGGGACAACCGGCTCAGATGGAAGGATTTAAGGACTTAAGAGTTCCCGTCATAGAAGATTGCGCTCAATCGATCGGCGCCCGATATAAAGGGAAGTGTGTGGGAAGTTTTGGAGATGTGGCAATATGTTCGTTTTATGCCACCAAGGTTATTACCACGGGCGAGGGAGGAATGGTCCTTTCCGATAATGAGGGATTGCTTGAGACAGTCAGGGATCTCAGGGATTACGACGAAAAAACTTCTTATATGACGCGCTACAACTATAAGATGACTGACATGCAGGCAGCGCTCGGGACTGAGCAAGTACGCAGGCTGCCGGATTTCATTGCTGCAAGGAGACATATAGCCAAGTTCTATGATCAAGCGTTTGCGGATCTTCCGGTCCGATTGCCGGTTAAGACAACCGGATGTGAGCCCATTTCTTACCGTTATGTCTTACGCATTGGGTCGGACGTGGAAGATTTTATTAAGACGATGGAGGGCCTTAACGTGGTCTGTCGCAGGCCTATTTACAGGCCGTTGCATCAATTGGTCAATAAAACAGGTTTCAAGAACACAGATCAAGTTTGGAACGATTCTGTTTCTGTTCCAATATATCCCATGCTCACCAACCAGGAGAGGGAGCAGGTTGCTTTTGGTGTGAAAAAGGCCTTATCTGTAGTAGGTAAACAATGACAGAACAAAGACACATTACAGGCGCATATATTGTTGGATGGATCTTGTGGGGAAGCTTACTGCTGCCCCGGATTCAGGACGTCTTCAAGCATAGTGGTACGCGTTGGATATATATATTGCTCTTTGCTTTTCTCCTGTCATACTTGTTGACCCCGCTGATTCGTAGAATTGCCACGCACTTCTCCATCCTCGATCAACCATCCGGGCGAAAGGTGCATAAAGACCCTATCCCCCTTCTCGGCGGAGTGTCAATCTACATAGCTTTTACCACTTCTATTCTGGCAAACAATATACTCGACCAAGAAGTTATAGTTATTTTGATTGCGTCAACAGGAGTTATGTTGATCAGTTTGGTAGATGATATCAGGGACCTTTCCGCCAAGCTTAAATTAGTCGCTCAATTAGCGGCAACCGTATTAGTTTTTTGGGCAGGTATACGGATAAGTATCTTCCCACCGCATGGAATCGGCGAGGTCGCCAACTTCTTGTTGAGTTTTATGTGGATAATCGGCGTTACCAATGCCATGAATTTTATCGACGGCACAGACGGCCT
>JAUWMN010000007.1 GCA_030613165.1 Desulfobacterales bacterium | reverse complement strand
ATATGGAAAAGGTGGACCATGTTCTTAAGGACGATGGAATCGCATTTGTTCACACCATTGGCGGTAATGTTAGCAAAACAACAAGCAATCCGTGGACGACGGAATACATTTTTCCGAACGGCATGCTCCCATCTATTGCGCAAATCGGAAGAGCAATGGAAAAACTATTTGTCATGGAGGACTGGCATAATTTCGGTCAAGATTATGATAAGACATTGATGGCCTGGCATGACAATTTCGAAAAAGCCTGGCCTGAATTGAAAGACAAATACGGGGATCGTTTTTACCGAATGGGGCGCTATTACCTGCTTAGTTCCGCGGGAGCATTTCGTTCGAGGTGGATTCAACTATGGCAAATCGTTATGACCAAACAGGGTAGGGAACAGCCGTGTTGCCGTATAAGTTAGCCCGGATTATTCCCCAGTCAAAACCGGGAAGTTTCATGATTGATTCGGAAGTCATCATCGTAGGAGGCGGGCCGGCCGGCTCAACTTGTGCGTGGGAGTTGAATAATAACGGCATCCAAACGATGATTCTCGATAAAAAGATTTTTCCGCGCCGTAAAGTCTGTGCCGGTTGGATCACACCAAAAGTAATAAACGACTTGAAACTAAAAAAAGGAGAATATCCACACAGTTTCTTGGCCTTCAATCGGCTTAATTTTCATGTGCTCGGCAAAAAAATTCCGGTCAGGACCCGACAATATTCCATAAGAAGATATGAATTTGATCACTGGCTGCTTGAAAGAGCTAATGTGCCTGTACAACAGCACGCTGTGAGGCATATACGAAAAGAAAATGGTTGTTACGTTATCGACAATAGGTTCCGTTGCAAATACCTGGTGGGAGCGGGCGGCACCAACTGTAGTGTATACCGAACCTTTTTCAGAAAAGCCAATCCCAGATCTAAGAAACGACTGATCACCGCAATAGAGGAAGAATTCAAATACGATTATCAGGACGCAAATTGTTATCTGTGGTTTTTTGAAAGGAACTTCCCCGGATATTCCTGGTATGTCCCAAAAGGAAACGGTTACTTGAATGTCGGTATTGGCGGAAAGTTCCTTGGAATAAAAAACAAAGGTAGGACTATCCGCAGTCACTGGAATTATTTCATAAAGAAGCTGGAAAAGCTTTCTTTGGTTAAAGATCGCTCATTTAACCCGCGTGGATACAATTATTACCTTAGACAAACCGCGAAAAGCGGTCAGATCGACAATGCGTTCATTGTCGGTGATGCTGCCGGTTTGGCAACCTTAGATATGGGAGAGGGTATTGGCCCTGCAGTGGAAAGTGGCCTTTTGGCCGCCAACGCAATTATCACTGGAAGCACATACTCACCTAAATCGGTGACCAAATATAGTCTTGTCAATATTCTACTGGGAGGCTGTCCGCGAATTATGTCCGTTTCTCACTCTTTTGCAGTAGGATCAGAATTCTCGGACAGCCTCATAGGGAAGTAATAGAGGAATATTTGGATGTCTGGCTTGATTCGTATCTTTCGAACTGTACTTAATACCCTCACCCATGGTCCCCTTTACAGCATAGCCCAACACAGAATTAGCTCAGAGGTTCCTCTTGACCCCGTGGAAAACTGGACTTTTTGGACTAAGCCCAGAAATCCCATAACAGAGTTTGTGGTAAGGAATTATCCGCCTGATTTTGTAAGAAGGCATATTTTGAGAGCTATGCTCGCCCAAGATCATTCCGTTGGTATTGAATTGCATTACGATATCTCAAACGCTTTCTACAAGTTGTTTCTTGATAAGGAGTTCATGTCTTACAGTTGTGCTTATTTTCTTTCAGAGAGGGAGACGCTGGAGGATGCCCAAAAAAACAAGACCCAGCTTATCTTGGCCCTGTTAAACCCCAAGACCGGTGAGAAGATTCTTGACTTAGGGTGCGGATGGGGTGGAATGCTAAAGTGTATCTATGATGTGACTGGCGACCGAAATAATTTGTCGGGCTATACCCTCTCCAAACAACAATTGGCTTACATCAAGTCAGAGCTTGGGCTTAACGTGTCGCTCACGAACTTCATCACCGTGGAATACGAAGAGGCATCGTATGATAAAATCTTTTCGATCGGCGCGATGGAACACGTAAGACCAAATGAAATACTGCGTTTGTTGCAAAAATTATACAGTGCTTTGAAGCCTGGCGGAAAGCTCGTGCAACAGTTTTTTTCTTTAGAGAAGGAAGAATGTCCCGCCTCAATGGTCCTTGGTCAACTTTTTTTCCCCGGTTCATTACTCGCGACTCATTCATTTCACCTGCATGCAGCGGAGCAAGCAGGGTTTAAAATTACCCACGATTCGGTTGATGACTACAAACCGACTTTGAGGGCATGGTATGAAAACCTCGTAAACAACAAGGAAAAGGCGATAGATTTGGTGGGAGTAGCTATCTATAATAAATATTTAAGCTTTTTCCCTATCTTCTGGCGTTTTTTTAAGGAAGAAGAAGCGCGGCTTCATAGATTGGTGCTGGAGGGAAGTGGGACGCTGAGGGAAGTGGAGCGGCTATTGCCCGGGAGAACAACTATTCCTTGATTGAATAATTACCAGCGTTCTCCTTCGATACTTCGATATGCTAAGCTTGTCGTTATGCCCTGAAAATTTCTCTTGACAACCTCCTTTATCTATTTTATCATACGCTATACACGTTAACGTAAGGCAAGAACGAAGGGGGTATACCATGAGATCAGAAACTTTGGAGCAAATCCTTAAAGTCATCTCAGTTGCTGCACAGCGTTACAATCACGGGGATGGAATTGATCATTCTTACCAATATGGAGTCAGCCGAGTCTCTCAAGAGTATGGTATCGCCTACCAGACTATCGGTGACGCTTGTAGAAGGAGGCTTGGGCTCAATCGTGTTGGGGAGTTCAAAACGATGCTCAAAGCGAGTTTTGAAGGCGACACAAATAAACTGAGCAATGTGCTGTTGAGCAAGACTCCCAGATTCTACCACGACAGGATAAATGACTTTTTCTCAAAGCTCACAAACAATAGAGCCACAACTGAAGCCGAGGGAAAAGAACCAGACACATTTGTGACATACACTGTGAAATTGAGGAAGGGAGATTCGGATGTTTTGAGGGCTTTGGCTCAATTGTCGGGTGGCCAGCCCGAAGAGATCCTCGTTGAAGCTTCGGTCGAGGCCATTAAAGATCGGATGAAAAAAGCGGTGAATAAATTATAATAAAGGGCATGAACATCTCGTTCCTTAGGACCCCGCAAGCGGCGCGTGGCCCGGTGGACTTTCCGTTATACCGCCTGCAGAGAGGCTATTCGTAGCTGACCATTGCTGAAAAGAGTTTCAGAATTCAGAATCGAACGAGTTGCCTTTTACGAATTAAATGAAAGTTGATACCCGTTTAAAGTGGAGGCTAACATGACCAATAAGCCCGTATTTTTCAAGTTGGTGTTTCCAGAAGTAGATCCCAAATTCCCCATAAATCCAGAAGCCGAGATTCACGCGCGGCACGACGGCACGTATAAGCGCCTGACACCAAAGCTAACAGAAGCGGAATTCGATGGCTACATTGACCATCTTATCGAGGAGCTTGGGCATATACGACGAGAAGGAAAACGGCGATTTGCTTTAGCGAAAAACAAGCTCAGAGCATAGCCAAGCGTCTATCTGTTTCACAAGTAAGTTGTGAAAGGCAGACGGCATAACAAAATAAGGATTAGAGCTGAGTCGAAGGCTCGGTTCTAATCCATGGTTCAACAAAGCTCTTTCAGCGGATCGCAAAAAGCCGCGCCCGCTGAAGAACTCGTTAGCTGTCTTTGAATTTCTTTAAGAAAATGAGAGGAGACAATTAGATGCTTCAAAAAACGTTTGAATTGACCATCGTGGGCCTGTTGATATTGGGGTTATGCGGTTGTCAAAACGCTAATATTGAACAATACAAAGAAGCTCCCAAAGTTCGGGGGCAAGTAAGCAGAGAAGAAATTCTCTCCCAAAATACCATACCTGTATTTACCTACAAAATAGTCAAGACATATCCTCATAATGTGACTTCCTATACGGAAGGTTTGCTGATGCACGATGGCTATTTATTCGAAGGTACCGGTCTCTATGGTCAATCAAAGCTATTAAAAATGGACTTAAAAACAGGGAAGGTAATGCAACAGCATGAGTTAGACCCACGCTATTTTGGAGAAGGAATCACGATACTCCAAGACCACATATTCCAGCTCACGTACAAATCAAATGTCGGATTTATATACGACAAAGATAGTTTTAATCTAAAGAAAACGTTTCACTATCCGACTCAAGGTTGGGGAATGACCACGAACGGCGATGAATTGATTATGAGCGATGGTTCTGCTACGTTGATTTTTCTGGATCCGAAAACGTTACAGAAGAAAAGGTATATTACGGTTTCAGACGATAAGAGCGAAGTAGGTTTTCTTAATGAACTGGAATATGTTAATGGAGAAATTTTTGCAAATGTGTGGAAAAAAAATCTTATCGCGAGAATTTCTCCCAAAACGGGGAAGGTAACAGGGTGGATAGACTTAACGGGAATCAATCCAGACCCGGAAAAGTTGAAATACCCATATGCTCTTAATGGCATTGCCTACGATAAAAAAAGCGGCCGTTTGCTTATAACCGGGAAGTGCTGGCCAGAGCTTTATGAAATCTTACTGGTCCCGACAAAAAACAAAGACGACAAACTATAGGCAGGTCTAAGAGAGGATTGGCATTGTTCGTTCTCAAAAGTGTTCGTTTCCCATTCTACCTCCCGCCTCTTTTTTTTTCTTTATCCTGGTCATCCTGTTTGTCCTGTCTAACAAAAAGGGGGTTCCTATACTATCCAGTTAAATGGATTAAATATCCTTTTCTTATTTTATTATTTGGGATATAAACTTGAATATTTTCCCCATTATCCATGACTTTTTGTTAGGAGGCTGTCCGAGAATTATGTCCGTTTCTCACTCTTTTGCAGTAGGATCAGAATTCTCGGATCAGAATTCTCGGACAGCCTCCTATGTCATCAAATTTTACTTGTTAATCGATTAAAGGAAGGTGCTATGGCTTCACAGGTTAATGACATAACTATAAATTACGAAGAAGATGACGTTGTTGTCGTTAAGGAATTGGATAAGGCTATCCTTTCCAAGGGCGCGTGGACAACGATCGTATTCAGGTATCAGCAGTGGGATCACAAAAAAGAAGGATATGGACCGGATCGCTTCACCATTCGCCGTTATCGCAAAATAAACGGCGAGTATAAGCAGCAGTCAAAATTCAACATTTCCAGTAAGGATCAGGCAACGAAAATTATTGACGCGTTGCAGAAATGGATCGCATAGTTCCCCGGAAAGGATCTTTGTATGATTTATTTAGACCATAACGCCACTACTCCCATTGCGCCGGAAGTAGCAGAAGCTATGGCTCCTTACCTTTATGAAAAGTTTGGAAATCCAAGCAGCGGCTATCCCCTTGGGCAAGAGGCTAAAGAAGCGGTAGAAGCAGCCCGTGGCCAGGTTGCCGGCCTCCTCGGATGCGGCGCGGAAGAAGTCTGCTTTACCAGCGGGGGGACTGAGTCGAACAATATGGCGATCAAGGGGGTCGCCTACACATTCAGAAAAAAAGGGATGCATATTATTACCACGACGGTTGAGCACCCCGCCATTATCAGTCCGGCTCTGTTCCTGTTAAACCAGGGTTATGACGTGACCTTTGTGCAGGTAGATAATACAGGTCTTGTTGATCCGGATGACATAAAAAAGGCGATAAAGCCTACGACGATTCTCATTTCAGTGATGCACGCAAACAATGAAACCGGCGCCATTGAACCGATTGCAGAGATAGGAAAGGTGGCTCGCGAATCGGATATCCTCTTTCACACGGACGCGGCCCAATCGGTAGGAAAGATCGGAACTAATGTCGCGGAACTGAATGTCGATTTCTTATCGCTTACGGGACATAAAGTGTATGCCCCCAAGGGGGTAGGCGCGTTATATATCCGCGACGGAATTGCCGTAGAGCCGTTGATTCACGGCTCCGGACAGGAGCGAGGCAGGCGGGCGGGAACGGAGAATGTGCTTTTTACGGTCGGCTTGGGGGTGGCTTGCGCCCTTGCCAAAGAGGAAATGGAAGACGATTTTGTTCGCGTTCGTCGCCTCAGGGATCGCCTCCATGAACGGCTTCTTTCCGAGATCCCGCATCTTGTCTTAAACGGGCACCCGGAAAAGCGTCTTCCGAATACGTTGAATGTTTCATTCCCGGGGATAGAGGGCGGAGCGTTGCTCGAACTCCTCTCTGACGTGTGTGCCTCAACCGGAGCGGCCTGCCATGACCGGTCAGTGAGGCTTTCTCATGTCCTTGCTGCCATGAATGTCCCGGAATCGGTCGGAAGGGGAGCTGTTCGACTCTCCCTGGGGCGAGAGAATACCGAGGAAGAGATCGACCAGGCAACAGAAGCGATTATCGCTGCATATAAGAAATTGCGGGGATGAATATCGTTGACAATCATGGCTTATTATTGGATAATTTGTAGTATCTTATTCTCTGTTGTCGCTAACTTATAGATTGAGGAGGTTGTCATGGAGAAGATTTTGATTGTCGGTTGCAAAAAGGCTATGGATGACGTTTGTATCGGGTGTTCTCGATGTCTGGTCGGATTCAATCGCAGAAAGGGAGAATTCGAGCGCTATACAGGTCAGGATGCAGAGGTTATGGGTCTATTGAACTGCGGTGATTGTCCGGGGCCGGCTATTGTCACCCGGCTTGCCCAGATCAAATTATGGAATGCGCCCATGGATGAGAAACCCACCAAAATTCATATCGGCCCCTGTATTGTCGACCATTGTCCGTATAAGGATACATTGATAAAAAAGATTAAGGCCAAAGCCGGGATAGAGGTTATCGAAGGGACTCATCCTTTTAAGCCCGACAATATCTTTGGTTAAAATTTAGCAGGATCGGTAAACACTATGGACGCTGTTTCCAATAAAAAAAGCAGGTATTATCGCCACCCGGCATTAAATGGGTTAAGCGATAAGGACCTGATTTCCATATATAAGATCGGTAGTATAAAGAAAATCGATCCCGGCGGAGTTATCGTTAAAGAAGACGATACGGACAAGACTATATTCTTAATTTTGGGGGGATCGGTAAAGATAATAGACAATCTTTCCGGTCAAGATAAAAAGATTGCCATACTTCGACAGGGAGACTGGGTAGGAGAGATTGCCTTTATCAAACAGAATCATAAGACTGTGTCGGCGCTTGCGACAAAACCGGTAACTGTCTTGGCCCTCGACGAACAAAGCATGCATGCGTTAGCGCCCAAGACCCAGTTGTTGATCTATCGAAATTTATACGATCTTGCTAAACAACGCATCAACAGTTTCATTATTTCGGAGGCCGCATTAGTCGACAAAAACAACTATTTAACTGCTCGCGTCCGAACTTTTCTCCAGGCAAAAATTGATGAATACGAAGGCGCGGAGATAATTCAAAACATATTAAGAGGTATCCCCCGTTTGCCTATGTATGCGACCAAACTGGCTGTTATGCTTCGTGACGAAGACGTGTCCACATCTGACGTAGTCAAGTTTGCCGCCTTAGATCCTTCTTTGGTGGGTGTAGTCATGAAAACAGTCAATTCGCCATATTATAATTTGCGAAATAAGGTTACAGATTTGCAACACGCGGTCTTACTTCTCGGTTTCAGTCAGGTTTACCAATTAGTAATTGCTGATGGTGTCCGAAGTGTTATGCCGGCTACTCGTGGATTTCGAGAACTACAGTTTCATTCTGCCGTGGTCTCTTTTCTATGTTTTGAGATATCCCAACTGTGCGACAAAAAGCAAGCGCCGATGTTAAGCACTATCGGTTTACTGCACGACATCGGCAAGAGTGTTATCTTATTATTAAAAAAGCAGTATCCAAAAATGACCTTGCTTATTGATATGATGGACCATGCCTCTATTGGGGCGCTTCTTCTGAAAAAATGGGATCTCCCGGATGTTATTTGCCAGAGCATAAGGTATCAACACTATCCTGAAGTCTTACCTCCATCAGAAATACCGGTAGAACATCAAAAGGATGTCGCTGTTTTGCATATTGCCCACCTTTGCTATGAATACTTAAAAGGACAGGAAGAAATTGTGCTATCCGCGGCATTTCTTCGTGAGTATATGGACACATTGAAGCTTACAGAGGGGACGCTTACTGAGTTCGTAAAGAAAAAAATTCTCCCATCTATTAATAAGAAAAAAAATACATTGCCTGAAGATGTGCGACAATTTTTCAAAAAGGGTGAGACTCAACTCATAGCCCACAGATTTGAGGATGGGCTGTGGGGAAGCTCTTGAAACTGCCTCAAGAGACATGGAGAGAAGGTCCGATCATTTCCTCCGGCCTGACGTATTTATCAAATTCTTCTTCCGTTAAAAGACCCAACTCAACTGCTGCTTTTTTGAGAGTTTTGCCTTCTGTATGGGCCTTTCGCACTATTTTTGCCGCGTTGTCATATCCTATTTTTACGTTTAAGGCGGTAACCAGCATGAGAGAATTTTCTACGCTTTTTTTGATTTGTTCCATGTTTGGCTCTATCCCGACCACGCACCTATCATTAAAGGTCTCGCATGAGTCTGCAAGAAGGCGGATAGACTGGAGAAGGTTGTAGATCATGACCGGCTTGAAGACATTCAGCTCAAAGTTGCCGGATGCCCCCTCCATATTGATACTTACATCGTTTCCGATAACCTGGACGCATACCATGGTCATTGCCTCACACTGAGTGGGATTGATTTTGCCCGGCATGATCGAACTCCCCGGCTCGTTGGCAGGGATGATAATCTCGCCGATGCCGCACCGAGGCCCGCTTGCCAGCCAGCGTATGTCATTTGCTATTTTCATTAGGCTGCAGGAGACTGCTTTAAGGGCGCCGCTTGTCTCTACGAGGGCATCGTTGGCGGCCAATGCCTCGAATCTGTTTTCAGCGCAGACAAAAGGATATGTGGTGATGGCTGCTATTTCTTCGACCGCCAGTCTCGCGTAGTCAGGATGTGTATTAAGGCCGGTGCCGACGGCCGTGCCTCCTATCGCAAGTTCCAGGAGATGTGGGAGGGTGTTTTGTATCGCCCGAATTCCGTGGCTCAGCTGAGAGGCATACCCCGAAAACTCCTGTCCCAATGTGATAGGGGTCGCATCCTGAAGGTGTGTCCTTCCGACTTTTACAATCTGGTTAAAAGCCTTTGCCTTGTCGGCCAGGGTCTCTTCCAACAAAAAAAGCATGGGGAGGAGTCGACCACTCAACTCTGAAACCGCGGCAATATGCATAGCGGTGGGGAAGGTATCGTTTGAGGATTGAGATTTGTTGCAGTGATCATTGGGATGAATCGGATTTTTACTTCCCATTTCGCCGTCAAGGACCTCAATCGCCCGGTTGGAGATGACCTCGTTTACATTCATATTGGTCTGGGTCCCGCTTCCGGTTTGCCAGACCAACAATGGAAAGTGGTCGTCAAGCTTGCCGTCAATTATTTCATCGGCTACCCGGCATATGATTGTGGCTTTGTCTTCTTCCAAAAGGCCCAGCTTGTCGTTAGCAGTAGCTGCTGCTTTCTTGACAATACCCATTGCCCGTATAACCTCACGAGGCATTTGTTCCGTGCCTATCTTGAAGTTTTGAAGCGACCGCATGGTCTGCGCGCCATAATATTTATCTGCCGGGACCGCTATCTCTCCGATACTGTCCCTTTCAATCCTGACTTTCATGGGGGGAGACTCCTTTTGTAATCTGCCATCTAAAACCTTTGCAAACTGCGTAAAATTGCTTCTACTCTTATTTATTTACTCCATCTTCAATTCTGTTGTCCAGCAAAATCCATAGGGTTTTCAGGGCAAAACAGCTCTATTGTCGTGTCAATTGAGAAATGACGCATCTCGATTTTGTCATTCCCGCGAAGGCGGGAATCCAGGAGATTGTGCAGTAGCTATGGATTCCCGCCTTCGCGGGAATGACATTGGTGGTGTTCTACTTTCTTTCACATCAAACACTTGAAATACATGACACTAGTTGATCAGTCTATAAACCTGATCTCCACCGGATTTGGCACTGCTTTCATCTGGTAAAGGTAGTCAAAAAAACACTTCAATCCCTTCTGGTAAGATCCATCAAGATCATATTTTAGGTGATTGAAATACTCCCTGCATTCCTTCACTGTTAGGTCTGCGTTATTGTGTACTTCGGCGCTGATTTCGGCAAGATGTGCCAGGCCATATGCTTTTGATGAGAGTATGGAGCTATGGATTTTTTTGCAGGTTTCGGGATGGGCTGAGTAGAATTTCTTGCGCACGGCCCAGACAGCAAAGACAAAGGGAAATCCCGTAAGCTTGCGCCATGCCTCGCCAAGGTCAAGTACGTAAGGGAAGATCGACCGCTGCCTTAACCGGAGGGCTTCATCACCGATAGACAAAACAGCGTGACAATCATTTTTTGACACGGTGTCTGAATGTATCCTTTCTATCGTGTAGACGGGGGTTACACTAAAAAGCTCTGTGAGTAAGAGCTTTATCAGTTGGATTGAGGTAGCAGAGCTTTCGGTAAGCACTATTAATTTTTCGTCCAGTTTTTCAAAGGGGACTTTGCTCAAAAGAAGCACGCTGTCCACAGGACCGAAGGAGCTGACGGAAAGGTCTGGTAGGATCAAATACTTTTCCGATTCAAAGGCATACGCGGCAGAAGATATCAGGCTGATATCGAGCTTCCCTTCCGCCAGGAGATGGTTTAAGTAGCTCGGTTCTCCCCTCGTGGTCGTGAATGTTTCTTTAACCACTCCTTTGTCAAAGCCGTAGAAGACAGGCCTGGTGTTTAGATAGTCTGTTCTTCCTAAGCGGGGAATTATCTGTCTTGATTGATCCATTTAATCTCTTTGCGATATCCTTCACACACAATCTCTTCATACAACTTTTCAGGAGCACAAGAACTTACCGGGACAGATATCAACAATCCTTCTTTCCCTTCATCTATACTTCCAACTTGCTCTTCCATATTGAGCGCAGCCGCTCCATTTATGGTCCCCATCTTGATAATTTCTCCCGGAGGGATGGAAGGAGCAATCCCCTTTATTGCCGCCATTTCTTTTAAAACAGAAAGGTCGTCATTACTGGCAAGACTGTCGGTCCCGAGCGCGATCTTCAACCCTGCGCGCAGCAACGTTTCGACCGGGGGGGAACCTACCCTCAATGCATGATTGCTCCTCGGACACAGGCAGATTTTGGACCTTCTTCTTGATAGGGTTTCAATGTCTCCATTCGATATCTGCACCAGATGTATACAAAGCGTATGTGGAGTGAGCAATCCGAGATCGTCCAGATATTGTACAGGGCTTTTTTTAGGGGGGGACCAGTCACCGTTCCAGAACTTGCGTTCCTTAAGGAGGTCATACATGGGGCCCTTGCCCATAAGGAAATCCGATTCATATCTACTCTCCGCAACGTGAATAGAGAGCATTGGAAAGCCGTTTATGGATAAGGCTTGAATCCTCTTTAAAAGCTCGGGTGAGACCGTGTACGGGGAGTGCGCGGCAAGGCCGACACGAGGATGCTCGCAATGTTTCAATTTATTAAAATGCCGCTTCAATCTTTCAAAATATAGCGGAAGTGTTTTTGAGTTAAATCCGAGCGCCTCGAGAAAGACAACGCTTTTCATGAAGACCTTCTTAAGATAAGCTACGGATTGACCGGTATTTGATATATCCGCCAACAGGCCGGTCCCGTTTTCATAACTTTTTTTTAGGCCTCGAACTATTCCATGATTGAAATCCTCTTCATCCAGTTTGTCTAATTCCGCGAGGAGGGAACGGAGCCAGTCCATAAAATCTACACCGGTCTTTATCCTTTTTTCCAGACAGGAAAGTTCTAAATGGGTGTGGGCATTTACCAATGCGGGGAGGATAGCGACATCGCCATGATCGATGATCGGGCCATGAGTTAGTCCTTGAAGATCCTTTTCATGCCCTATCCCTACGATAGTGTCGTCCTTAACAGCCACTACCCCTCCCTCCATGGGTGGGCGAGTGACAGGGCATATCCATTTGGCTTTGTGGTATATTGTTTGGTTCATTTTATCCTACTATATCATACCTCATATTTCTTCGCGCAGCCTTGTATCCTGCATCTTCTATGATGCGGATAATCTCTTTTTCAGAAAGACGAAATGAAACCCCGGCGGCTGCCACTACGTTTTCTTCAATCATTGTGCTTCCCATATCATTGGCCCCAAAGGCAAGTGATACCTGGGCAACTTTAGCCCCCTGGGTTACCCATGAGGCTTGAATATTCGGCACATTGTCCAGGACTATCCTGGATATGGATAATGTTTTCAGATATTCCACACCTGTTGTTTTACTGCTGGGAAGATTTGTATTCCCGGGCTGAAAAGGCCACGGTATAAAGGCCGTGAACCCAGAGGTCTCATCCTGTAAATCTCTGATTTTAAAGAGGTGTTCAAGTCTTTCTTCAATAGTCTCTATATGTCCGAACATCATGGTAGCCGTGGTCTTAAGTCCTAACTCATGTGCTGTTTTCATAACTTCAAGCCATTGTGCCGCCCCACATTTATTAGGAGAAACCTTTTCCCTGACCCGGTCGACCAGGATCTCTGCTCCGCCGCCGGGAATTGAATCGAGCCCCGCCCGAATTAGTCGACTTAACACTTCTTTTATATTTAGTCCTGAAATGTTGCTTAAATACACCACCTCCGGAGGGGAGAACCCGTGAATCCAGATTGGATAGTTTTTTTTAATACCTGCAAGCATCTCTTCATAATATTCAAGAGAAAGATCCGGATGGAGTCCTCCTTGAAGAAGGATCTGTCTTCCGCCAAGTGATAGAGTTTCTTCGATCTTTTTATAAAGGGTTTTTGAATCCAGAACATACCCTTCAGGCGAGTCAGGATCTCTGTGAAAGGCGCAGAAACGACATTTGGATATACAAATATTGGTATAATTGATATTTCGATCGACAACATATGTAATAATATTTTCAGGATGCAGACGGGTCTTGATGTGGTGTGCAAGGACACCCAAGGTCAGAATATCGGCTTCTTTATAAAGCGTAAGAGCGTCGTCCCATCCGACCCGCTCACCCGCAATGATCTTTTTCGTAATCTTTTTCATGTAATACTTTTATATACTAAAGTGAACCAAAGTTTGAAGTGAGCTAAAGTTTAAAGTGCCTAAAGTGTGAAGTGCCTAAAGTGTGAAGTGCCTAAAGTTAAGGATGATTGTCTTTTTAATAATGACAAAATTCCTTAACTTTAGCTCACTTTAGTCACTTTAAACTTTAGGCACTTCATTATACAGCGTGTCCCTCTCCACCGGTTCTCTCCCGGCTTCCCGGATAACTCGCCTGAGTTCATTTCGGGTCAGCGCCTGGGAGGTCTCTGCTCCAGCCATGTGTGTGATCTTTTCCTCAAGGACTGTCCCGTCAATATCGTCTGCCCCGAAGGAGAGAGCGACTTGAGCTAATTTTGGGCCTATCATGACCCAGTAGGCCTTGATATGGTCAAAATTGTCCAGCATCAATCGTGCAACAGCAATGTTTTTGAGATCCTCAAAGCCGGTTGTAGGAGAAAGACTTGCAAGATCAGTATTCCTGGGATGAAACGCAAGGGGGATAAATGTTAGAAACCCTCCGGTTTCGTCCTGGGCATTTCTTAAGGCCATTAAATGTTCTATTCGTTCTTCGTAGGTTTCAATATGGCCATAAAGTATGGTGGCATTTGACCGTAATCCCGCCTTGTGAGCAATTTTTGCCGTATTGAGCCACTCTTCGGACGACAACTTTTTTGGGCAGAGTTTTTCCCGAATTCTCGTGCTGAAGACCTCAGCTCCGCCACCGGGGATTGAACCCAGGCCGGCTTCTTTCAAATCTTCAATGACAGTTTCTACAGGTTTTTCAGCGAGGTGAGCAAAATGAGCGATCTCTACGACGGTAAATGCCTGAATATGTATGGAGGGTCTGATCTTTTTTATCTCTTTAAGCATATCGAGATAATAGCTGTATGGGAGATCAGGGTTGAGTCCGCCCACAATATGGACCTCTGAAACAGGTTCGTCTATTCTTTCTTTGATTTTTTCCACGATCTTTTCAATGGTCATCTCATATGCGGCAGGATCTTCCCTATCTTTGCCAAATGCACAAAAACGGCACAGATTGACGCATATATTGGAATAATTGATATGCTGGTTATATATGTAATACGCCTTATTCCCATTCTTCTTCTCTCTTACTATATTGGCTATTGACCCGAGAGCTAAGAGGTTGTTGGATTGGTAAAGGCGAACTCCATCTTCAAAGGAAAGGCGTTGCTGCTTTTTGACCTTTTCAAAGATATCTTCAATGCCTGAATCTTGAACGGCCTGATTCATATTTTTTGCTCCTGTTGGATCAGAGAACAGAAATCCGAAATCTGAGATCCGAAATTGAAAATACTATAAATACTCTTATCCAGAATTTGAGTCAACCATCTTTTATAGGAGGCTGTCCGAGAATTCTGTCCGTAACGAAAAAGAGTGAGCACGAGACAAAATTTTCGCAAATTTGAGGAGAATAGCAGGCCTATTTGACGAAAACTTGCGGAAATTTGGGCCGTTTCTCACGCTTTTGCAGTAGGATCAGAATTCTCGGACAGCCTCCTAATAGCCGTTCACAGGGTGGATTTTTCTTTTCGATTTCGTATGTTCGGCCTTGTTTCAAGAAAGCCCCACTCTGAGAACTTTGAAAAACTGCCATTATGAGCGCTAACGCTTCACTGCGTGCTCGTGATGCAGCGTAAGGCTTCAAATTTTAATCCTCGAAATACAGTATGTATTCCTCCGGTT
>JAUWMN010000118.1 GCA_030613165.1 Desulfobacterales bacterium | reverse complement strand
GATTTTGTGGAACTTTTTACAAAACTGATGCTACAATTGAATGAAAGCGGTTAAACAGAGAATGGGACTCCAACAAGCAAAGTTTTCAGACCTACATGTCAAGAACCTTTCGGATTTTTTGCGCGAGTTCATGATAACGGAACGGTTTCGGGATAAAGTCTTCTACTCCGGCGGCCAGCATATTTGTGCGCACCCCGTCAAGGGGGTATCCACTACAGGCGATTACTTTTAGATTAGGGCGTATTTTTTTAAGACAGGGATAGAGTACAGTGCCATCCATGTCCGGCAAGTCGATGTCCATAACAGCGAGCGATATGCCCGGATGCGATTGTAGCATCTTAAGCGCTTCCTGGGCGGTAGTTGCTCTTAAAACAGTGTAACCGAGTTTTGAGAAAAACTTTTCTGTGACATCGAGGGTAATCCCTTTGTATTCTATAATTAGAATGGTTTCGTTGTTTCTGGGAATATCTTTTGTCTCAATTTTCTTTAATTTTTTAGTTGTCTCTGTTGCAAGCGGGAGGCAAACAGAAACTGTAGTTCCCTGTCCTTTTCGGCTATTAATGTATATATGACCTCCATGACCCTTTATTATCCCAAGCGCTGAGGAAAGCCCTAACCCCCGTCCTGTAAATTTGGTAGTGAAAAAGGGGTCAAAAGCCCGTTTGCGAGTTGCTTCATCCATCCCAACCCCTGTGTCCTTGACCCGCAGAAGAACATATTTATCCTTACCCAATTCTGGATGCTTAGCGCGAAATTCAGGGGAGACAAGTACGTTTTTGACCGAGATGCGCACTACACCTTGATCTTCAATAGCTTCGCACGCGTTCATTACAAGGTTCATAAGTACCTGCTCTATCTTGAAAGGGTCTCCCTCAACCAATCTTAACTTAGGGCTCAGATCTATTTCCAGGGTGATAGAAGGCCTTATGGTATTAGAGACCCTTTGGACTACTTTTTTGACCGTATCATGAAGATTTATCGGCTTTTTCTTGTGCTCAACTTGTTCTGAGTAAGCTAAAAGCCTATGGGTAAGATTCACCATTCTGTCCGTGGCCTCTTTAATGGCTTGAAGGTCACTATGTGCCTGTTGGTTACAGGGTATTTTCGTTTCAAAGAGGGATGTATACCCAGATACCACTGAAAGCGCGTTATTAAAATTATGGGCTATTCCGCCGACAAGAGTACGAATGCTCGCCATTTTTTTTAATTCAAGGGCTTGAGCCTGCATTTTTCGTTTTTGGGTAACATCCCTTGCGATTCCATATGTGCCTATGAATTTCTTGCCCACCGCCGAGGTACGGTTTTCTTCATACATGCCAAAGGCGTTTACTTCAACAACGATATAATCGTGTGTGCTTACATTCTTATTTGTTCTTAGCCGCAGCTCATAACCCGAGGTAGAACGCTGTGCTGTTCTACGTTCATTTAAATGCCACTTAGTCCTCTCGACATCTTCAGGATGAACAATGGAGGTATAAGGGACACCAATAAATTTATCAGCAGAAAACCCTAAAAGCGTTTCAAACATGCTATTAATGAAACTAAATTGTCCTTCCGGATCAAGAGCATAAATAATGTCGGGAGAATTCTCCACTAATGCTTGATATATTTTGCTGGATGATTCAGAAGAAATTTTTGAGTGTACAGCGCTAAGGGCGTTTTGAATTACTTCTTGTAATGTCTCAAATTCGAAAGGCTTTATCAGGTAGTCATAAGCTCCTTTTTTCAAGGCCTCTATAGCCGACGCAGTTGACACATAACCGGTTATTGCTATGACAAGGGTATCCGGGTAATAGGATCTGATATATTCCATGAGATCCGGTCCACTGATACCCGGCATAACCATATCTACTACGGCGACTGCGTATGGTTTTTCTGCTAATCGGTTTATCCCTTCGCCCCCCGTATATGCCATATCTGTCTCATAACCTTGCTCGGTAAGGAGATATTTCAGGCTCTGGCAGATTCTGGTATCATTGTCCACTATGAGAATGTTGGAAGCAAAAGACATTTTTGCAAATTCCTTGATAGCATGGGGCCTTTGGTAGACAGGAGTTAGAGGATAAAAAAGCAGGAGTTACACAACCAGAGTAACGACCTTACAGCGAGACCTTTGCATAACTGCCATTTTTTCGTGATGCGGCGTCAGGCTTCAAATATTAATCCTCAAAATACCTAATGTATTCCTCCGGTTAAGATTTTCACCTTCCTTGCCTGACAAAAAAATGTCGCGTTGTGCAAAGGTCTCACAGCAAGAAGCCAACAATTATTATTTAAGAATATCTTTGATCTTATCTGCCTTGTTCTTGAAATTCTTGGCCTCTTTTGCCCCGGGAATTTGATCGATCACCTTTTTGGCAAGGGTGTCCTGAAGTGATTTTGTACCCTCCGGCCTCTGTTGTTCCTCTTCTTGTGTTGGTTTTGTGGCACTTTTTTCTTCGCTTATCTCTTTCTTGACCTTTCGAAGCTCGCTTACCGTTTTCCCCAGATTCTTTCCGATCTCAGGAAGACGCTTGCCGCCAAAGATAACCAAGAGGATAATAGCGATAATAATGATTTCTGGAATACCCAATCCGAACAAGAAAATCCTCCCCAAATAACATTGTTAGAGAAAAAAATTATATTATGTTTGTACCATTACCCTGATTTTTTGTCAATTTTAATCACATTGACGCAGAATTTGCATAACAATATAGGCACCGATTATGACACGGGTGTAGGCGATACGATCCAATATCCTTGGATGTCTTACATCCGCAGCCGAGCCGGATGCGCTGACCCGCGTCTTTTTTAATGGATAGGCTACACCCGAACAGTTTTACAAAAAGATCGTTAGGGATACAAGAACTCGATTTTATGTGAGAACCTTCCGGTAATGCATTTAACAACTCTTTTTCACAGCAGGCGTAAAGGGAGATATCCCTTTCAGCCAGTTTTTGTTCCATTTTTGTAATGATTGTGACTTTGGTATTCATTGAGGGATAAGAAAAAGAAAATCCAGGCCTTTTGGCGATCCTTTTTCTGATCTTGGGATAATCGTCCATGAAGCTCGTGATGCATCGGCTAATTCCAAGGTCGGCCATTTCATCTGCAATCCATTCGAAGTCAGTTAAGTTGTTTTGCAAGGGACCATTGTTTGTTTGAAAAAAGGTTATCGGATCGAATCGCCAGTTTATAGAATCGGGGTGAAAGGCCGCACAGAGCGTCTTTACCTGTTTAAACCGTTCTCGCAACTGGGGTATGTGAGGTTCTAATATTGAGGACTCGGAGTTGACGGTAAAATTAAAGAACAGATGAAAACCTTTTTTTATAAGAATATCGCCATAATTCCCAGAGATAAAAGGCGCAAAATTTTTCGACCAAAACACAATGACAGCGACCCGATCGGGAGTGGCAGGTATTGTTGATACAGTATGGGAGAAAGGATTCACTACTTCAAAATAGCCCTTGCGGATCTGATCCATGAACCAATCCATATAATAACATGGAATATCTGTTCTTCGAGATGCGGAAATGACAATTTTCTGATGAACGGGCATACCTTACTTCCCTTATTCCCCAATGATGTGGTATAAGAAAATTTTAAGATACCACACAAAAAATAATCGTGCAAAAACATGCTATCATCATGCGCAAATTAAATTCGCAATCCGCAATTCGCAATCCGCAATCCTATAATTCCGTGCTTATCATTACACCCACTCAAAAGGAAAAAGAACCGCTTACACGAGTTCTTCCTCCTGATGTTATACGTATCTGCGGCATTGGAAGGGTAAATACAGCCTCTTTTTTGACTGAGGAGATCATTAGAAGACGTCCTGAGGGTGTTCTTTTAGTCGGCTGCGGAGGGGCCTATCATGGGTCCGGACTTTCAATAGGTGATATAGCAGTGGCAGAAAGCGAATTCAGCGCAGATGAAGGGGTAATAGACGAGACCGGATTTCGGTCCATGGAAGAGGTAGGAATTCCTGTATTAAAAAAACAAGGTGTAGAATATTTTAACCTTTTCCCTGTTAATGCAACCCTTGCTGATCGGCTTTTTGAATGCGCCCAGGCAGAAGACCTGACAGCAGAGAAGGGAAGTCTGATTACTGTGTCTGCTACATCAGGGACAAAACAGAGAGCAGACATAATCAATAAAGGGATCGGCGCCCTGTGTGAAAACATGGAAGGAGCCGCGGCCGCCCATATCTGTCTGAAATATGATATCCCTTTTGCGGAATTGCGAGGAATAAGTAACATGGCCGGACAGCGGAGGCCGTTTGATATCATAGCGGCAATGACTGCTGTGGGGAAAGTGTTAAGGAAATTTAGGGATTAAGGGATTGGGGAATTACACACCCCGTCCGCTTTGCGGCCACCCCTCTCAAGAGGGGAATGACAAATGACAAATGACAAATGCCCAATGATAGATGCCCAGACCATAACTCTGGGGATTTCCCCCTGTCCCAATGACACGTTCATATTTCACGCCATGCTGCATGGTCGTGTCGGGGGGCATGCTTTTGACTTTAGCCTGCGCATGGAAGATGTGGAGACCTTGAACCGTTTGGCGAGGAATGGGGCGCTTGATGTAACAAAGATATCGTATCATATGTACGGCTTTTTGCGAAATGAGTATGTGGCGCTCAACAGCGGAGCCGCTCTGGGACGGGGTTGTGGGCCGCTTCTTATTGCCCCTCCAGGGAGCTCTCTTCCAGCACTAAAGGACAAGGTCATCGCCATCCCCGGCCGGTTTACCACGGCCAATCTCTTATTGCAATTGATGACGGGCGGGCACGATAAAGTGCGGGAGATGCGCTTTGACAAAATTGTAGATGCCGTGGCATCGGGGGGTGTTGCTGGTGGTTTGATTATTCATGAGACACGTTTTACATATCAAGAGAAGGGTTTGATCCCGTTGGTCGATCTCGGCCAGTGGTGGGAGGATACAATCGGCCAACCGACTCCTTTGGGAGGTATTATTGCACGACGCAATCTGGGAGAGTCTGCAATAAGACGTCTTGATGAAATGATAAGGGAGAGCATACTATATGCGCGAAAACATCCCGAGGCCTCCAAAAGATTTATCAAAGAGCACGCTCAGGAACTTTCCGATGAGGTGATTAACAGTCATATTGATCTATATGTGAACGATTTTTCAGTAGGGCTCGGTAAAGAGGGCCGAACAGCAGTGGAGAGCCTTTTTAGAGCCGGGGAACTACTGAGTATCATCCCGAAAAGTGACAAGCCATTATGGATTTAAGTTTTGTGCTGAAATTCTACGGCATATACAGAACCGGAAGCGTTTGCATATAACAGAATTTTTAAGGATTGGTGTTCGAGCTCCCTTTTAATATTTTCCAACAACAAGGAGACGCTAACAGGTTTTTTGAGTAGTACGGAAGTATATCCCTCTCTTATGATTTTTTGCGCGTTGTCTCCTTGAGTATCGCCGGTCATGACAATGATGTTTGCGTCAGGGTCAAATTGCTTGATTTTTCGACATGCCTCATAGCCATTCATGATCGGCATGTTCATGTCCATCAGGACCAGATCGGGTTTTGCCGCCGTATATTTTTCAAGGCCTTCAAGCCCATTTGTCGCGTTTTCAATATTGCAGTATCCTCTACTCGTGAGAATTTCCGTGAGACTACTGGCGAAGCGCGTATCATCATCCACCACGAGTATTTTTTCGTGTCTCAATTTTACCTCCTCCATACAAAGTCGTGTCATCCTTCTTCCATGCGAGCTTTGCATAACTGCCATTTCTCCGTGATGCGGCGTCAGGCTTCAAAATTTGGCACGCAGTGAAGCGTCAGCGCTATCCTCGAAATACCTAATGTATTCCTCTGGTTAACTTTTTCACCTTCCTTGCCTGACGAAAAAATGTCGCATTATGCAAAGCTCTCCATGCACACCGATTAAGGAAAAACTTGGGGTTGGAATATGCCAAATCGGTCGTGTTAGTGCGCTTTTGTTACGCTTATATTTTCTTTAATATTTTCAAATGTTTTGTCTCCGATACCTTTTACATGTTTTATGTCTTCAATGGAAGTAAAAGG
>JAUWMN010000193.1 GCA_030613165.1 Desulfobacterales bacterium | reverse complement strand
TCGGGAGCGTGGAAGATTGCGATATTTTCGAAAATGCTTACGCGGTAGTAATAATAAGCAAAGGCGGTGATCCTGTCATCCGCGGATGCAAAATTCATCACGGAAAACAGGGCGGCGTTTATGTCTATGATGAAGGCAAGGGCATTATCGAGGACTGTGATATTTTCGGCAATGCTGAGACGGGGATAGCAATAGGAGAGGGCGGTGATCCGGTTATCCGTAAGTGCGGGATTAGGCGGAATCGAGATAAAGCTGTCCGGGTGTACAAGAACGGACAAGGCGTTCTGGAAGGTTGTCATCTGACAAGCGACTATTCAGGATGTTTTTCTGACTGGGCTTGCGCGAAGTCGCTCTCCAGTACAGCGAATTCCTATATGGATGAGAGGAAATATTATAAGGCCGCCTCTACCTTTGAAGCGTCTATAAGAGTTTGGAAACTTGCCGTATCTAATTGTCAGGGGAAGCATAAAGACCAGGCCGAGTTAAATGTCCAGGGAACTAAAATGTTAGCGGACATGTGCGGAAAACCGGGCGAACCAAGTGCGCGAGATATTAAATATAATCTATCAACGGTCGAAAAAAAGATACAAGAAATCCTCAATGGTCCGACTCTGATTGTCTCCCAAACAGGTGACGGTAGTTATAGAAGCATCAGCGAGGCAATAAAGAACGCCCGGCCCGGAACGCTCATCATGGTTCGTCCCGGCTTATACAAAGAAGGTATCATTATCGGCAAACAGGTCGGAATCGTCGGAGACGGCCCCAGAGACAAGATCATTATTCAGAGTTCAAAGTCTGATTGCATACTCATGAATGCCGACTACGCGTTGGTTCGTGGACTTACGTTGCGCTGCCGGGCGGGAATGGAAGGCAGGGAGCGCTTTGGCGTGAATATCACGGGAGGGGGATTACTGCTGGAGAATTGTGACGTGACCTCTGATTCTTTGGCCTGTATAGCTGTTCATGGGGCTGTTCGTGGAAATGAAGCGTATCCGGTTATCCGAGGATGCAGGATTCATGATGGAAAATCTGCTGGTATTTTTATATATGATAACGGCGTGGCAGTGGTGGAGGACTGCGATATAGTTGAGAATGACCGCGCCGGAGTAAAAATAGCAGAGGGCGGTTACCTTGTTGTCCGCAACTGCAAGATTTACGACGGGGGAAAAGGCGGGGTTTATGTTCACAAACACGGTAGAGGTCTGGTGGAAGGCTGCGATATCTTCAAAAACGCTCTTGCTGGAGTAGAAATAGAAGAAGGCGCCGATCCGATTATTCGCAAGTGCAAGATTCATGACGGAGAACAAGGCGGCGTTTATGTCCACGATAACGGCCGGGGTCTGGTGGAAGACTGCGACATCTTCGAAAATGACTTTGCGGGAGTGACAATAAGCGAGGGCGGTGACCCGGTTATCCGCAAGTGCAGGATTTATGACGGGGAAGAAAACGGGGTCTACGTTCATGATAACGGCCGTGGCCTGGTGGAAGACTGCGACATATTCAATAACGCTTACTCAGGAATAGATATAGCAAAGGGCGGGCATCTCATTATTCGTAAAACCAGGATTCACGACGGGAAACAAGGAGGAATTTTTGTTTGCGATAATGGCGGGGGAAAAGTAGAAGACTGCGACATCTTCAAAAATAGTTCCGCGGGGATAGAAATATCAAAAGGCGGCCGCCTCGTTGTTCATAAGTGCAGGATTCATCACGGAGGGAAAAGCGGGGTCTATGTCCATGATAACGGCGGAGCAATAGTGGAAGCCTGCGACATCTTTAACAATGCTCAGGCGGGGGTAGAGATAGAAGAAGGGGCCGATCCGACTATCCGCAAGTGCTGGATTCATGAGGGGGAACAAAGCGGCGTTTATGTTCACAAACACGGCGGTGGGACAGTAGAAGACTGCAAAATATTTAAAAATGCCGGCTCGGGAGTCGAAATACGAGAGGCCGGTGATCCGGTTATCCGTGGGTGTAAGATTGAGTCAAACGGAAACAACGGGGTGCGAGCGTACAAGAGAGGATGGGGAACCGTGGAGAACTGCCGTATGAAAAAAAATAAATCCGGCCCTTGGGGTGTAGAGCCCGGAAGCTTTCTAATCCGCGTGGGCAACAAACTTTAACCTAAATTGAGCGATTTTTGACTCGATCTGCACCAATCTCTTGCGCATCAAGGGCTTGCTTTGCTCTCATATGGCAGTTATAACGAAGGTCTCACTCGACGAAATAGTTAAAATAATGACTACTATACTCGACAAAACAAGGATTGTTAATCATGATCCGCGGATTTCACAGATTATAAACTACTCAGGTTCACAGTTCCGTGGTTCACGGTTCAAGGAAAATCCTTTGTGCTTCTGCGCCCTTGCGTGAGACCGTTTTTCATTTTTTCATTCGACGTTGGACGTTCATCTTTTCCTTTCAGCTTATTTTTTAATTCTTTCAATTATTGATTTAACTGCTTTTGTTGACTTCATATACTTTTCAGAACCTTCTTTATAAAAATTCTCAATCCCTTAATCCCTCAATTCCCTAATTCGGGATTCCTTATTCGCCATGCGCTTTTTGATACACCGCCTCAAGAAAGCCACATCCTAACTCTTGGTAAATACTATTTCTATTGATTACGTACATTAATCGTGATAAAAATATAGGTGGACAACTTAGGAGGTGCCAAATCATGCCGGAAATTGCCATAGAACTCACATATGAAAAGATAATCGAAGCTGCTTCCAAGCTAAGTGAAGATGACAAGGAACGTCTATTTTTCTCCCTTAATAAAGATTATGCCAACGCGTTAGATGCAATACGGAAAGAAGCGTGGAAAAGCCATAAACAGGGTGAAAGTGTAGGGTTAAGAGATTTAAAATGAAATATGATGTCTACTTAAGCCCACGAGCAAAGAAGCAATATAAGAGGTTTGATGCCCATATTAGACATAAAATCAGAACCGGACTATTGGAACTTGAAGAGGATCCATCCGAAAAAGGGAGCCTTCTTCAAGGGCTTAGCCCTGGGCTCCGTTATATAAAAATTTTTCATGCCGGCATCCAATATCGGGCAGTATATGATATGGCAAAAGACAAAAAAGAAGTTTTAGTTATCTTTATAGGTTCACGTGAAAACTTTTACAAAGAACTCAGAAGGTTTTTAGTTTAAAGCTATAAGCTTCCAGCTTCCCTCTGCATACTCCCTACTGTCCTTCGCTCTCCTTGCTCCTTACTGCTTCAAGCACTTTCTTCCACTGTTTCGTGATCTTTTTTACCCAAAACAGCCTTGAGCTGAATTGGGTAAAAAGTAACCCCCCTTTTTGGTCCTTCAATCTGTGTAATCTGCGGATTAGTGGGCGTTTTTGTGCGTCTCTCTGCCAAACACGGTCAACCAGATAATCTTCAGATCAAACCAGAAGCTCCAGTTTTCTATGTAGTAGATATCGTGCTCCACTCGTTTTTCGATCGAGGTGTCTCCCCGCCAGCCATTCACCTGTGCCCGACCCGTAATACCCGATTTGATAAGATGGCGTACCTTGTAATAGGGAATCTCTTTTTTGAACTGTTCCACAAAATGACCTCTTTCCGGTCTGGGACCGACCACGCTCATATTGCCGACCAATACATTCCAGAATTGTGGCAACTCATCCAGGCTGACCTTGCGCATGAATTTGCCTATTTTCGTGACCCGGCTGTCATTGGACATGGTCCATACAGTATCGGACTGTTTCTTGGCATTTACAGGAAGAGGATGAAGCAAATTTTCGGATAGATCGAGAAACTTTCTTTCATTCAGACCAAGACCTTTGAAAAATGTCGCATTATGCAAAGGTCTCATATGGACGCGACCCCTGGTCTTAGGAAGCTACCTAATTCGCGTGGGGAACAAGCAATAAGCTACACGCCATGCCTTATGCGCAACACGCTTTGCGCTCTGCTCTACCTTCCTGCTCCCATGAACACCGCCATTGCCGTCTTTAACAATATCTTGTAATCAAGACCGAGTGTCCAGTTGTCAATATAGCTAAGATCCATTTTCATCCATTCTTCAAAGTCGATCTTGTTTCGATTGGGAGTAACCTGCCAGAGGCATGTCAGGCCCGGCTTCATGGATAGGCGTCTTCTCTGCCACAGGTCATATTTTTCCACTTCAGACGGCATGGGGGGGCGCGGCCCTACTAGACTCATCTCACCCTTGAGTACATTGATTAACTGCGGCAACTCGTCTAAGCCCGTCCGCCGCAAAAACGTGCCAACAAAAGGGGGAATGCGCGGGTCTGTCTTGATCTTGCACACCGGGCCGTCCGCCGCCTTCACGCCCGTCCGCTCGTGATGTCTCTCGTCGGC
>JAUWMN010000250.1 GCA_030613165.1 Desulfobacterales bacterium | reverse complement strand
AAACAAAAAAGGATATCAAAATCTTTGTCGGCTTGCCACCATCGCACAATTGGAAGGATTTTATTACAAACCGCGTATAGACAAAGAAGTGCTTCAAGAGCATAGCGAGGGGCTTATTGCATTGAGCGCATGTCTGCACGGCGAGGTCCCTCGTCTTATACAAAAAGATCGTATAGACAAGGCAAAGGAAGTGGCGCTGTTTTACCAGTCACTTTTTGGAGAGGGACGATTTTATCTGGAGGTTCAGGCTAACGGGATCGCTGAACAGGATAAGGTCAATGCAGCTCTGCTTGAGATGAGTCAGGAGCTTTCTATCCCGCTTGTAGCCACTAATGACTGTCATTATCTGAACTCCAAGGATGTCCGGGCTCACGAGATCCTTTTGTGTATTCAGACCGGGAAGAATATTCACGATGAAAAGCGGTTCAGATTCGGGACCGACCAGCTTTACTTTAAGTCTCCGGATGAGATGAAGCGAGATTTCGCGAGTTATCCGGGCGCCATAGAAAATACAGCGCTTATTGCCGGCCAATGTAATGTAGAGCTTGAATTCGGCAAGTATCATTTCCCAAAATTTCCAATTGCCCCTGGTGAAACAGCAGGCGAAAGAATGGCCCGTAACGCGGAAGCCGGGTTAAAACAACGACTACAGGAGATATCTGGGCGACACCGGGAGCCCATAGATGAAGAACAGTACCGGAAACGTTTACAGTATGAGATCGATGTTATCCAGAAGATGGGTTTTCCCGGCTACTTTTTGGTGGTTGCCGATTTCATACGCTATGCCAAGGAGTCGGGTGTTCCGGTCGGGCCGGGTCGCGGCTCGGCCGCGGGGAGTTTGGTAGCCTACTCTCTCGGCATCACTGACCTCGATCCCATCGAATACGGGTTGATCTTCGAACGGTTTTTGAATCCTGGCAGGCAGAGTATGCCTGATATTGATGTGGATTTCTGTATGGATAAACGTGAGGCGGTTTTCAAGTATGTATTGGAAAAATATGACGGTCCGGAACACGTTGCTCAGATTATCACATTCGGAAAACTCCAAGCCCGCGCGGTGATCCGTGACGTGGGCCGAGCCCTTGATATCCCCCTTCGGGAGGTCGACGTTATTGCCAAATTGGTCCCCGAGGTTCTGAAGATTACCATTGAGCAGGCGATTAAACAAGAACCGAAACTCCGGAAGATAGAGCGGGAAGATCCCCGGATAAAAGAACTCCTTGCCATTGCGCGTGTTTTAGAAGGGCTTCCCAGACACGCTTCCACGCATGCGGCAGGTGTCGTGATTTCCGGCAGACCGCTGGTCGAATATCTTCCTCTTTACAAAGGCTCAAAGGGTGAGGTGGTCACCCAGTATGACATGAAGTGTGTGGAGGCTATCGGGCTGATTAAGTTCGACTTCTTAGGGCTTCGCACATTGACTGTAATAGACCATGTCCTAAAGCTCATACGAGAAAGATATGATAATGCCCCGGATATTTCCAGGCTTGACATGGAAGATGTTAAGACATTTGAACTTTTGTGCGCGGGGAAGACCACCGGCGTATTTCAGCTTGAAAGTTCTGGTATGAAGGACCTTTTAGTCAAGTTGAGGCCTGAATCGTTCAATGAGATTATAGCGCTGGTGGCCCTCTATCGGCCGGGACCGTTGGAAAGCGGAATGGTCGATGATTTTATTAAACGGAAACACGGCAAGGTGGAAGTCGCCTATCTTCTCCCCGAGCTTGAACCTATCCTGAAAGATACCTATGGCGTTATCCTCTACCAAGAGCAGGCAATGAAAATAGCGTCTGTTCTTGCGAACTATTCCATGGCCGAGGCGGATAACCTCAGGAAGGCCATGGGCAAGAAGGTCGCGGAAATTATGGTACAGGAGCGGAAGCGTTTCTTGGGCGGGGCACGTGATAACCGCATTGATCTGAAAAAGGCCGAAGCCATATTCGATCTGATCGAGAAGTTTGGCGGCTACGGCTTTAATAAATCGCATAGCGCGGCATACGCGCTTATAGTCTATCAGACCGCTTATCTAAAGGCCAACTATCCGATAGAGTATATGGCGTCTGTGCTTACCAGTGAAATGGGAAACACGGATAATGTGGTTAAATATATTACCGAGTGTCGCAATCAGGGGATTGCCGTCCTTCCGCCTGACATCAATGAGAGCGGGATGAATTTCACAGTGGTGGAACAAAGCATTCGATTCGGTCTCGCCGCAATAAAAAATGTAGGTGGGGGTGCGATCGAATCGATTATTGCTGTCAGAGAGGCGGATGGACCTTTTAAATCAATTTATGACTTTTGCGAGCGGGTCGATCTACGTAGAGCGAACAAACGGGTAGTTGAGAGCCTTATCAAGTGCGGCGCTTTTGATTCCACAGGCGCGAAACGTTCACAGATGATGTATGTGATGGAAGATGCATTAGAAATCGGGCAGAAGAGGCAAAAAGACAGGATAAGCGGGCAATTTAGCCTGTTCGGCGCTACCACCGAGGCGGGTGGGGTACAGCCGACACTTCCGGACATGGAGGAATGGCCGGAGAATCAACGATTAGCCTTTGAAAAAGAGACGCTTGGTTTTTTCGTTACCGGCCATCCTCTGGCCAAGTACGAAAAGATTCTCTCCAAATATACCTCTGGTGATACGCTGAAAATTTTGGATTTTCCAGATGGCAGACAGGTAAGAATCGGGGGGGTAGTAAGTAGCTTTAAGGTGATCACTGACCGAAAAGGGGGAAGGATGGCATTTGTGACATTAGAGGACCTACACGGTTTCGTGGAAGCGACTCTCTTCTCTTCGGTCTATGAGAAGGTATCGGAATTCATAGATACGGATGTCCCTATTTTGGTGGATGGTCATATAACCAAGGACGAAAAGTCAGTAAAAATATTAGCAGATTCAGTGAGTCCGCTTTCAAAAGCAGAAGAACTGAGTGCCACGGCAGTAAATTTTAATATAGATGTAACAGGGATTGATAAGGAGCAACTAAAAGAGTTTCGTTCAATATTGGACAACTATAAAGGGGAATGCCCCGCCTTTATCAATCTGCGAATTCCACGAAAGTCAGAGACCGTAATCGCGCTCCCTGATTCACTGAGAGTACAGCCGGGACACGCGCTTTCCGAAGCAGTAGATCGTTATTTCGGACAAGAAGTAGTTGAAATCGTGTTTCAGGAGAAGAGCTGAGAGCTGAGAGCGTAGAGCAAAGAGCAGGTTGGATACCGTATGGGTTGCTGGCAATCTGACTGATTGACTTTAGCTCACTTTATATGAAAGCTTACACTGAGAGAACATATCGGAATATTATTTCTGCAAACAAGCTTA
>JAUWMN010000204.1 GCA_030613165.1 Desulfobacterales bacterium | reverse complement strand
ATTATGAGCGCTAACGCTTCACTGCGTGCTCGTGATGCGACGCCAGGCTTCAAATTTTGCACGAAGTGAAGCGTCAGCGTTATGCAAAGCTCATGTTATGTTAACAGAGTAAAGATGTCCGAGGGATACTTTAGTAAAGCTTTTGCGCCATTTTCCTTTAGTTCCTCTGACGAGCGAAATCCCCACATGGCTCCCACTGGAAACATCCCTGCCGCAACCGCAGTTTGCATGTCAACAGCGGAATCCCCAAGATAGAGAAAAGACGAAACAGCTATATCCATGCGATCAGCAATCTCGATTGCCGCCGCGGGATGAGGTTTTTGAGGAATTGACGTTCGTTGTCCAAGCACGACATCAAATGTCCATCTTGACAACAACTTTGTTACACACCTTTTTGTGAATTCATGGGGCTTGTTGGAAAGAATCGCTAATTTGATCCCGCGAGAACTTAGTTCATCAAACATGTCTGAAATCCCGTCATATACGGTTGTTTCGACATTCCAGTGTTGCCCATAGTCATTTTTGAAATCCTGAAGACAAGCATCAATGACCTTCTCATTTCGTTGATGCTCCGGCAATGCTCGTATAACAAGCATCTTAGCCCCATCACCAACAAAATACCGGTATTTGTCCAGATCGTGATTAGGAAAACCATGTTGATATAACACACGGTTTACAGCATTTCCCAGGTCGCTCAAGGTGTTGAGCAGCGTTCCATCAAGATCAAAAACTATAGCATCATAACTCATAATACAATCACTGGACTCACAATCCCGTCCCCGACCGCGGGTGATTCTTCGTCGTCATACTCTTCCGTATAACGTACATAATTTACAAAAACAATATATTTCCCTACTACGAATCAGCATATTATGATGTCACACCAGACTTGCGTCGACTTCGTCTCCTGGTCTGTTTCGAGGCAGCCTTTTGTTTTGGCTGTTTCTCTACCCGTTCCTTTTTGATTCGTTCAAGTAAGAGAGACGCGGGCTCGTCATTCGGATCCTGCGGAACGAGTTCGCCGTGGAATGGCGATTGGGTACTTAGCAATGGATTTCCCGGTAAGATGTTTTATAGTTGTTCCAGTAAATAGCGCATATAGCCGTTGGGTGTAAGTGTCGGCTTTCAAGTTGTACACAAGCCATTTTGGTTAATGTCACCCTTCACACAGGTCCATGTCCACCACGGCAACATGCTCGGCTCTGGCAATGGTTTCCACACGAATGCCGGACAGCATTCGCATGGCTATACAATCACGAGCGGTACAATTACAGACAGCTCCTCAAACAAACCTTGGCAAAAAGGACCGCAAAAAGAACGTCCGCGACCCATCCTTCCTCCCGGTATGCTCTAATTTTCCTATTACGCCTGCAATGTTTCTATGATTTCCCTGCAAAAGGCGGGGAGGTCGCTTGGCATACGAGACGTAATAATATTTCCGTCCCGGACAACCTCTTGATCCAGATATTCCGCGCCGGCATTGATTAAGTCATCTTTGATGGCGAAAAACCCGGTTACCTTTTTGTTTCGAATTAAGCCGGCAGAAGCGAGCATCCACCCTCCGTGACAAATGGCCGCCACCACCAAGCTTGCCTCTCCTGCCTTGCGCACCAACTCAACCATTGCTTCTGAACGGCGCATCATGTCAGGTGCATAACCCCCGGGGATGATAAGCCCGTGATAATCGGTGATGGTGACATTCCCTGCATCGGTGTCGGCCTTTGCCGGATATCCGTGTTTGCTTTCAAACTCGGATTTCCGTCCTGATCCTACCACCGTAACAGCAGCTCCAGTCTCAATAAGACGGTAATAAGGATACCAGAATTCAAGATCTTCGTAGAGATCCTCTACCAATAGCACAATCTTTTTTTCTTTTAATGTCATAGGAAGGCCCTCCTAACTGACTGCTGTACACCTACTCTTTATTCGTCCTTCCAGAAGATGCACTCCCCCGGGCAAGCGTCCATTGCCTCCTGTACCAGCTCCTCGGGACAGTCAAAACTGATGACTTCGGCAACCTCCATACCTTCTTCAAACCGGAAACAATCCGGACAAATCTCTGCACAGCTTCCATCAGCGATACAGTCCTCGTCAACGATATGAAATTCTCGTGCCATCTTAACCTCCTATTTGCTGTCCATCCAGAAATGGCATCTTTTGTCCCGATACCGCGTTTTCCGCAGTTTTCTATCCTCGATCCCGCCCAGGCGGGACTACGCCTGCGGTAGAAACCTTTGTGCGGCCTTGTCTTGGAACAAAATCTACCATCTCTGGATAGACAGGAGCTTACGCTTTATTTTAAGAAATAGAAAAATCTGCGGCAAACCGCGTGCGATCTCTCACAGCACCTTGCCTATCCATATTTTTCAATAAACTTTCCAAGTTCAATTCTTATTGCCTCCTTTCGGAGATTACTATCTTCCAGAATAAGTTCGTTGAACGTAGGTTTTTTGGTTTGATAGAAAATCCCAGCGGGTACTTTCCCTGACATTCCGGTCACCCATTCATGTGCTCTATGCACGGCTGCCTCATAATTTGCCGGGTCATGTCCGGAATCTTCCAGTTTGTAACAGTTTTCCCGATAAAGCTTATACGTATTGTTGAAGACAAAGGAAGGCTGTAATATGTCCACAACACTAAAACCAGGATGGTCAATCGCTGCGCGAAGCACAGTCTTAAGATGACGCATATCTCCTACAAAGGCACGGGCCACAAAGGTTGCGCCTGAAGCAATCATAAGGGCTATCGGATTAAGGGGCTCCTCTAAGGTACCGCGTGGAGTGGATTTGCGGGGGAGCCCCTTTGCGGTTGTCGGCGAATACTGACCGGTGGTAAGGGCATACACCTCATTATTGTGAACGAACACTGAAATGTCGATATTCCGCTTTGCGGCAAAGATAAGATGCGCCAATCCCTCTCCGTAGGTATCGCCGTCGCCCACAAACCCGACTACGGTCAATTCAGGGTTGGCGAGCTTGATCCCTTCCAACGTCGGAACGGTGCGTCCGTGAATCGAATAAAAGCTATTGAGGCCGATATAATCGACGATTTTCCCGTGGCAGCCGATGCCGGATGCAATGACAATATTTTCTTTCGGGGTTCCCTCGTTTATCAGATCAGAGAAAAGACTTAATACGCCGTTCAGGACAGCGAAATTGCCACAGCCTGGACACCATGTATTGGTAGTCGTTGTCTTGAGCTCTTTGGGAGTAGTCATTAGAATGCCTCCTTGATCCCCAACAAATTTGATGACTTGGTAAAAAATCCAACCTTCTGTCACTCACGCGCAGGCGGGAGGCCAGAACAAGCTGATATTACAGGGTTCCCGCCTTTGCGGGAATGACAAAAAGGTGTCTGGCGACTTTGTACGAAATCAGAAGATTTACTCAGTGGCAGACAGTCCTTTAATCTTTGCCTCGAGTTCTTCCACTGTGAAGGGACGCCCGTCATATTTGAGGATTTTGTGGTCCGCATGAATATCGTATCCTGCCATGAGCCTTGCCAACAGACCGGTCGCGTTGTTCTCAACTACAACGATCTTGCGAACTCCCTGCAGGTGTTTCTTAAGCTCCCAGTGAGGGAAGGGGTTCAAAATCTTCGGTTGTATAAGCTTGAAACCATTGTTTTCCGCAACTTCCCGGACCGTCCCGACCGGTGATCCCCATGCAATACAGGCGATATCTCCGGAGCCATAAGTATTTACCACCGACATCGTTTTCAGTTCCTTAACAAGGGTCTGTTCCTTAAGAAGGCGCTTGTCTTGCATGGCGACGACTTCATCAGACTCCTCCGTGGTGATCCCTCCTTCATCATGTTCGTAACTTGTGGCCTTGACGAGAGCCTCGGGGTTGCCGGGAAAAGCCATGGGTGAAATCCCGGAGTCGTCAAAGGCGTATCGCTTGTAAGTGCCCATACCGTTCCACTCTTTGCCTGGTTCTACTTTGATATGATTTTCGTCCCAGATGACGGACTGAGTGCTTTCGCAAATGTGTTTGTCGGTCAGCAGGATCGCAGGGGTCTGATATCGCCACGCAAGATTCATTGCCCAGCCCGCGCAATAAAAGGCTTCTTCCACATCTCCCGGGGCTATGATAATGCGCAAAAACTCCGATTGCCCTGCACCCAACGCCTGAAACAGATCCCCCTGCATAGTG
>JAUWMN010000268.1 GCA_030613165.1 Desulfobacterales bacterium | reverse complement strand
GCTATTTCCTCATTGATACCTACATTCAGGAAGGTATCCATCATGCCCGGCATTGCGATGGCCGCTCCGCTTCGAATGGAAAAAAGGAGCGGGTGTTCCGGATTGCCGAACTCTTCCCCTGTCTGTTTTTCGATCTCCTTTACGTGTTTATAGATATTATCAACAAGGTCCTTCCGCGCGTGCCTGAAGGAATTTATAATGCGCCGGCATCGAAAGACCTCTGTCGTGATAATAAAACCGGGAGGCACGGGCATTGAGAGATCCGTCAGCCTGACTAAATTGTATCCCTTGTTCCCCAAGTATATCTGATCCTTGATAAAGGGGGAGGGGTGGTTAATGCCGGCAATGGCCTTCCCCGGGTCATAGCTCAGCAAAAGATCGAGGTCTTCGGCGGACAATTGTTCAGATTGCTCATTCAGGGAATGTATAACTCTGCTGATAAAATTATCAAGATACTGAAACCCAAAGGTGCCGGCGATCAGATCCCGCATAAAGGTTTCAGATATCTTATATATCCGTTCGTCAGAGGTCTGTTCGTCTTCTCCCTTCCGATATTTTGGGAGGAGGAATTCGTCGCCGGCCTGCCGAAGAATTATCTTAAGGTTGTCTTCATGGATATTTCTATAAAAAGTCGTAAGGATATCCTGTTCCGCATCCGCAACCCCCTGGAATATATCCACATACTGGGTAAAGGTGAATCTTCGCACCTCCAATGCCCTTACGAGGAGTTTGGCGTGGCGTTGGAGTCGTTGGGATGCTATTCCGTCGAGCTCAAGCGCCTGCACAAAAAGATGGATAATATCACTGATCTTAAAAAAGGTGTCTCTTGTAATAAACTGCAGGTTGATAGAATTGATCAGTTCCTCGAATAGAAGATTGGCATAGTTTTCAAGGCGGAAGGTAAGACCAAGGGCGTCAAATTTCCTTTCATAATACGTTCCATACATGGAAGGGATATCCGCGGCAATATGCCGTTTGTGGTATATCGCTTCTACCCCCTCCGAGGGTTCCGGCGAAAGGATTATTCTCTTTAAAAGCTTCAGGTAATTTAATATCCCCTGAAGATTTTCTACCACGTCTTTCCTGTCAATAGCCTTTTCAAGAGTGTCTATGTGGCGAAATCCTTTGTTTTTCGCGATGCTTAAATGAGCCCTTATATCCCTGTGGGTCAGGTTGTACTTTTCATTCAACAGCCTGTATAATCGAATCAGCAATGCTATGCGGGCACGATCCTGCTCAGGTCCTTTTTTCAAACCGGCGATCAGTTTTTTCCCCTGCTCAGGCGAAAGCCGCAGAAGATCTTTCGGCTTTGTGACTTCTCGATTTTCAAAAAGCTCATTGACTACCTCGTGAGCGCCATCTACATAAACCCCATAGCTCGGGATATGCCTGTACAGTTCAGGAGGAAGGAACGGGGCCAGGAATGTCTTGTCGCGAGTGAGCCAGAATGTGAAGATCGCCGTGGTAAAATGGATAAGGAGGTTGTGACTCTCTACATGGCACTGTTTTCTTAGAAAATGGATCAGAATGTCTTCCCGGTTCACGACCTCGTCTATCTCCGTAGACACATCCCGGAGGGCGCCTTCGGCCCCTATTTCGTTAAAGTAGACGGGGAAGAGTTTGGTAACCTGCTTTATCAGGTTATATACCGGCTTAATATCGCTGTTGAGGAGGCGAGTTACATCTTTTTGAAATAGATCCGTGTCCTTAATGACTACCCCTTCCAATTTCAAGTATATGATAAGCGACGAAAGCAGCCGGCGGCACCATTTGGGGTCGTTCTCAATAATGTCGAGCCATACCCTGATATTTAAAAGATGTACGGGATTGGGGGTCATTGGCGCGTCAGGTGAAGTCTTGCCGATTTCCGGCCCGTGGAACCCAAGAGAGATGGTGTGGCGGATAAAGAGATCCACCAACTCACTCTCTTCACCTTTAAATATTGCTTTGCCTATGTTCTGTATCGTATAAAGCGCGGTTTCAGGATACTTGTGGATATTCTTCTTCAATGTGTCAAAGGTCTTGGCTAACAATAGCCCGGGCGCTTCACTCGTGTGGTTTTGAATTATATCGGAAAGCGATTCATTTATACGGCGAAGGGTCTCCTCGTGAATAGAGGAGAGACCGGTTATCGCCATGATCTTGAGAAGTATGGAGATCCGGTTGATATAAGAGAGCCTGTTGTCTGTCTCTTCTTGTGCGATCTGATCCGGAAGGTCCCGAAATTCTTTCATGATCTGTTGAAAGGATGGAAGCTCCAGCATATTCGTTAGGGATTCGGCAGAGCGGCGTTTCTTATTGATATGTTCAAGTCGCGCTAACAGATCCTTAAAATGGGAGTGGGATACTGGTTGAAGAACCTGCTGAAGTCGTTCATCAGGAATAGAAGTTGTCCTTTTTTCAACAAACCAGACAGACAGGTCATCTTCCCGCGCCCAGTATTCGTAACATTGCTTGAGCGAACGGAGAAAGAGTGCATTAAAGACCGAAAGATCGAATTCTTTCGGTGCGTTTGCAAGCAGGAGCCTTCCTATGCGATGCAGCGGATAAAAACTGATAACAACAGAGAAAAAATTTGCGTCCGACAGTCCGTGGAGTCTTTCAAAACAGTGGATAAATGTTTTTTGGGCGGTGTTGAGCATATGCTTGCTGCCGGCGAGCTTTTCCAGGTAAAGAAGCGTGTATTCCACGGCATTTTGACGCTGATCAGCATCGGTTAGACATTCTATTGCCTCCATAAATATTTCGCATATAACGGCAACAACCTGAGGAGCGCTTCTGTCCTTTTCATAGACCGAAAAATTTTTAAGGGCATACTTTTTCAACTCAGCAATAATGAAGCGCCAATTTTTTAAGGGATGACTCAGTTCATAGAGAAAGGATTCGGCTTGTGCGTGGAGCCCGGGATATGACTGAATCACCTCAAGAAGTGGTCTGCATTTCGCGTCTATTGTGGGGGTGTAGGCGGTCTCCTCCAGATTGCGCCGGAGCGCCTCTGAGTCAAATCTTTTATCGGAAAGAGTCT
>JAUWMN010000202.1 GCA_030613165.1 Desulfobacterales bacterium | reverse complement strand
GCGACTCCGGCCACATCACCCACGGTAATCGGAATGCCGTTTATACGTTTAACAATAACTTTGGAGACATCTTCGGGGCTCTCATACTCTCCCACGGTCCGCACAATGTATCTTCGTTTTTCTTCGTCAAAGTTCCCCGCGCTAATGTTCTTGTTCTCGACATCAAGCGCTTGCATAACCTCCGGGATTGTTACATTGCGAGCGGCCAGCGCGTCGGGATCCACAACAACCTGGAGTTCGCGCTCGTTTCCACCGTAAATATTTACCGATGCCACCCCTGATATACGCTCAAGGCGTGGTTTGATATAATCCTTACAAAAATCGTATTCGTGGCTCAAGTCTCCCTGATAACCCTCTTTTGCTCTGATGACCATCCAGGTCATGGCGCTTTCATGCCCGCCGCCTGCCTTGATTACAGGCTTGTCCACATCGCGTGGGTATTTTTTGACCTGATCGAGTTTATTGGAAACTTTAAGGAGGGCGGTATTTTGATCGGTTCCAAGCTCAAAGCGAAGGTTGATGTATCCCGAGCCGTCCCGGCTTTGGCTTCTCATCTTTTCCAGCCCTTCTACATTCTTGAGCTGGTCCTCCTGTTCGTTAATAATCTCCCGTTCCACTTCCTGAGGGCTTGCCCCACGCCACACAGTAGTCACTGACACCTCTGGCATATCTACATCAGGGGTAAGCTGAATCGGGATTCTAAAAAGGGAAATAAATCCGAACAAAACGATGAGAATAACACCAACCGTTACGGTTACCGGCTTTTTTATTGCAGTGTCGACTAATTTCATAGGTTTAAAAACAGGTGTCGGGTGTTAGGGGTCGGGTGTTAGGGGTCATTTATCATTGGTCATCTGTCATCTGTCATTGATAAATGATAAATGTCAAATGTTCGTCTGTCCTCTATTTTCTGACCTCTGTCATCTGACCACAGTAACCGCCTGCCCCGGCCTCAATCTCTCATTGCCGCGGATTACTACCTTGTCGCCCGGCTTAAGGAGTCCGTCCACGGCCACGTTTACGCCATACGTTCCTACAATTTTTACATTCACCGAATGTGCGGTTCCGCTGTTTACTACAAAGACGAGACGACCCCCGTTAGCTGTGACTACAGCGTCCTTGGGAACCAACATGGCCTTGGTTTTAGTCCCAAGATTGAAGACGACACGGGCTTCCATGCCGCTTTTCAACTTCAACTTACGGTTCGAGACATCTATTCGCACCGGAAAGGTACGGCTATCAGGATGTCCTTCGGGAAGGATTGCGGATATGGTCCCGGATACAGGTTTCATGCTGTAGGCGCATACCGTAACTTCGACGGCAGCGTCAGGTCGGATCTCCATTATGTAACGCTCAGGCAAATCAACGGTGATTCGAATAAGGGAAAGATTAATCAGGGTCACTACCTTGCCGCCTTTTTTTATCCACTCCCCCACTTCTGTATGTTCCTCGGCAATGAACCCGGAAAAGGGAGCAATGACTTTTTTCTTGCGTATGCTGTCCTTTAGTTCCTCGATTTCCGCTTCGTATCGCAAAACCTGCTGTTCCAAAGCCTGAAACTCGTAAAGCGTCTGGTCATACCTCTTTGCGGCAATGCTGTTGGCATCCTTTAGTTTTTCGCTACGAGCGAGTTCCTCTTTGGCAAAACGATAACGAGCTTTTGCCTCTTCTTTTGCGGCCAAGGCCGCTTTGAGTCTAATGTTCAAATTGGTCGACCTCAGCCTAACCAGCACGGATCCTTTCTTGACGTAAGATCCCTCTTTGACCGGGAAGGACTTCACCAATCCTTCCACTTCAGCGGCTATGATACTTTTAATCTTCGGCTCTGTAGTGCCAATAAGGGTTACCTGCTCTGAGACCATCTCTTCCGTCACTGGAGCCACTTCAACAGGAGCCGGAGGAGGTCCCTGAGCAGCTTTGTTATCTGAAGCCACAGCAAAGGAAACAGCAACTCCTACCAAGATAACAAACGCAGCAAGGAGAACGATCAGTCCGATTTTTTGTTTCATGAGCATTCTTATTCCTACGGCTTAATTCTAACCCTATCCGGCACGTAAAGGTGAAACGGCAACGGTTCTTGAGAGAGATAAAAAAAGATGTCATGCCCTTTTGTCACCATAACATTATGCTCTATTTTTGTTACAGGATTGATAACGATTTTGTCCACAGGCGCCCATTTTTTGCCATTATTCTGGATAAGCATGGTAATAACGCCTCTCTCGTCGGTCTTAAATGGAATTTTATACGCCTGCAATACCTGTTTAATATATTCATTTCTTGCAGTTATAATATCCTGCGCCCTTTTTTCAGCCGCCCGCACCGGCGCGGGGAGCATCTCGGCAATGACCGTTTGCGAAAATAAGAGCAAGGTCCCAAGGATCAACAATACTGTCTTTTTATACAGTTCCATATCAGTTCTCCCTACAAAAGACTTTTTACGAAACCATCAAAGCTGACGGTTTCGTAAAAAGTCCAACGTCCTGTCACTCCCGCGCAGGCGGGAGTCCAACCAGTTGATATTACTGGATTCCCGCATTCGCGGAAATCCCGCAGTCGCGGGAATGACGACATGGGGTGCTTGACGACTTTTTACGAAGTCATCAAAGCTTATATTACATAGCAAATATGATTTGTAAAGTGAGCATTCTTAACAGATATTTTCAGCTCTAAAGCAACCTTTCCGTATCAACAGCAAGGCCCATAAAGAAAACAAGAGAACCATGATTCCGTTTATAATAAAGGACACCCCATACCCTCCTATGTCATTTAGATACCCCGACAAATAAGCGCACAAGAATATAGCGGAAGTGCGCACACAAAACAGGATTCCGGAATTTCCACCGAGCCTTTTTGCCGGGAAAAACAGAGACGTCAAAACATCCATCTCCAGAATCGCCAGCATGTCCCCGAATGTATGAATCAATCTTATGATCAATAAACTTGTAAATGTTGTCGCATATGCGGTTAAGATTTGGAAAACACTTGAAATAAAAAGTCCCAACGCAAAAAACAGAAACGCTCTCGGTTTTCTATCGAGGACCTTACCCGCAAATGGCACAAGAACGGCCATCCAGAGGCCGAGAATAAAAAAGACAAGTCCTATCTTAATATTATGCAACCCAATGATATCTTTCATGAGCAGGCTGAAGCTACTCTGCTCCACCCCGAAATGGGTTCCGAGCATAAAAACCGCAGCTATTAAAAATAGCGCCTTTGGATTTTTTATGTCTTTTTTATAGTCTTTAAAGCTGAAAACTACAGGCGGATAGTCTCTGAAAAAGAGTGTTAACAGTAATAGAACGAGCGATAACGCGAACGCACAGTTAAACATGGGGATAGGCCCAACGATCTCATAGAGATATCCACCTGCAAGCGGACCGGCCCCAAACCCGAGATAACACCCCAAATGCATAACAGATATTTTTTTCCCCCGATCGTTTTCGCCGATCAGTTTCAAGTATAGAGAAATCAGTATAATACTGATGGAGGCAGCCCCCAGCCCACCTAAAAACACCACGGCACATATAAAGTAAAAATCCTTCACCACGGCAAGCAAAAGAAAATAGGCGCTGTAGCAAACAGCTCCAAAAATAACTATTTTCTTGGGAGAGAAATAGTCTGAAAACACTCCCAGAGGGAACACAAGGATGATGCTTGAAAGAGAATTCAAGCCTATGATAAATCCTATCTGTGTATCGGTAAAACCATAGGCCTGGAAAAGGAGAGGGAGATAGGCGATCACCATCCAGAAGGTGAAAAAATATAAAAAGTTCGCAAAAATAAAAAGGATATATTCTTCCCTCTTCATTTTTTCTCACTCTTGTGCTTCTTTTGAGAGGGGGAAACCGCTATGTGTACCAAAACTTTTTGATCAGATTCAGAAACAGGTTTAATGGAGGCCGGTGAAAAGACCACGCCCACTTCCAGTCTTGTGTATTCTCTTATGCCTTCAATGGAAACCGGCTCGGTATAGAGTACAGTTAACCCTTTTGCCACTGAATAAGGAGCGATGACTTTTATCGTTTCCGGTTCTACAGTGATCTTGTCCACTCGGAATTCAGGGTGGCTCTTACCAACCACCTGAACCTTGACAGGGATGACCTTCTCGATTCGTTGCTCAAGGGAGACAAAGATAGTGGAAGGCGTAACTTTGACTACTTCAA
>JAUWMN010000252.1 GCA_030613165.1 Desulfobacterales bacterium | reverse complement strand
GAATACAGGAGCGTTAGTATCGTAATGCGCTGATTGCGCGCAAAATTTGCAGTCCTCGCTGCAACGCCCGGATTTGGCATTGGTGATACCGCACAGCCCAAACCTTGTCCCCGTTTGACGATCTCTTTCCTCATTGGCAAGAGAAATAAGTTGCCATGTCGAGCAATCTTGAAATCGGAGATCCGTAGTTTTTGTGGCGGAATCGTATAGCTTCCTATTCATAGTGCAACTCTGGAGCTTTGCAAAACTGTCAATTTTTTCCATCCCTTAAAGGTAAATGTTCAATATACTACAATGGTTGTAAAAAGCAACCCTCATCAAGTTTGATGACTTCGTAAAAAGTCTAATCGAAGCGCTCGACAGCAAAAGCCGGAAGGGGTTTGCAGTGGGCGAAGGAGACGTCCCCTTAGGTCCGGGATCTACGACTTGCTTTGGGAACCAAAGGGGTCACCCCAGCAACGTAATACAGACCACCCCCAAAAACATGATTAATGCCCCCAGCATACGGTTGCTGATCTCTGCTTCCTTGAATAAGAGCCAGCCGTATATCACACTGAAGAGAATACTCATCCGCTTTACTGAAATCATGTAAACCGCCTTGACCATGCTGATGGCAAGGCTGTGAAATATTACGTGCAGGAAGAGCATGAGGCCTATGCACAACCCTTTGCGAGGCATCCTCAGCAAGGTCCCCCACTGAATCCTTGTAAGAAGGGGGAAGACCAGCAACGTCGCGAGATCAAAGGCGGCAAGGAAAAAGAACCCGAAAAAGAGGGGGGAGGAGTGCTGGATCGCCTTCTTGCCCAACACGGCTAAAAAAGAATAAAGCAGCGAAACAATCAGCATCAGCCATGATCCGGGCTCCTTAAAAATGGCCCGAAACGGAGCCAGATAACCGTATCGCACCTCACTCGCGTTCAATGTATAACTACCTATTACCACCAGTCCGATCCCAAGCAATCCCCAGCTGTGCGGGATCTCCCCGAGAATGAAAAAACCGGTTCCTATCATAAATACAGGAGTAAAAGACAAGAACGGAATAGAAAGAGAAAGAGGAGAAAGCTTGATCGCCTTCATGTAGAGATAAAAAGCAAAGGTATCCAAAGGGATTAAGATACAAACAGTCCGCCAGAAGATCCCGTCCAATTCGGGGATAGGTATAAAAGGAATGGAAATCAGCAAAAACGGAAGGCTATACAGGGATGCGGCAACCGCCATCTCATAAGGCGAGAAACGGCCAAAAAACTTCTTGGTAAGGGCGTCTCCGGTAGCAACGGAAAGCGCTGTCGCAAGGGCAAGGGTGAACCAAAGCAAGAGATTTACCTCATATTGTAAGTTTGAAGTGACTAAGTGCGCTAAAGTGACTAAAGTTATGGATTTTTCGTCATTTATTTTAATGCGGGGGCGAAGCCCCACCTTAATCCCGCCTTGGCGGGACTCACTTTAGTTCACTTCAAACTTTAGGCACTTTTAAGATTTTTGACAAGAGTATAGTCGGATCTATTTTTACAGTATTTAGAATAAATGACGATATTAATTGTGACGGCTTGCAAAAAGTCTTTTACGAGCGTTTTTGTATCTCTTGCTTCAAACGGAGGGTCTTATGTATCTTAGAAGAACCGTTACATTTATTATGTTTCTTTGTTTTGTTTTGCCGGCCGCCCCTTCCCTTTCCGCGCCCAGGGATGTAGAGGGTTGGCAAAAATTGAAATGGGGAGACGATATAGAAAAAATTAAAGAATTTTATGAAGGAAAAATTAAAGAACCTACCGAAACTGATAAATATCGATTCCCCGCCGATGAGGAACGTAACGTTGTGTATGTTATGAGGAAGTATAAATTGTCAGGCATAAATTTTGATGTCTATTTCTTTGCGGATCAAGGGAATAAATTGTGCGGTGTAATCTTGTTGACCAACGCCGATGATTATGTTTTTAAAAGTGATTTTGAATATGTTGCAAATATACTAAAAAGAACATATGGCGCCCCCTCGCGTTCAGGGGACCACTCTTTTAAAGACCATTTATATTATCGACGTATTTGGAGTTTCAGATCATCAAACATTGAGTTAACATATTATTCCGATAAGGAAGCGACCAATTTTGTCAGCCAGTCCAGGCTCAGCCTGACCACCTCAGGGATATTTAAAACTAATCTTCAGATTCTCTATTACAAAAATGAAAAAAGCGATATTGACAAGTTATCAGGCACCGTTCAGGAGGCAATGACGAGGGCAGAGAAGAAAGGCAAGCTGGCGGAGGGGAAGTTTCTTTATGAGATGACACTCTCAGACGATTCGGTCCATTTTGCCTTTGACAAAAGCGATCTTTCCGATCAAGCCAAGACGGCCCTCGATGATTTTACCGACGGTTTGAACTCGGAAAACAAAAATGCCTACCTCGAGATACAAGGACACACCGACAATATTGGGTCTGCAGAGTACAATTTGAAGCTGGGCCAGACCCGAACCGAGCAAGTCATGCATTACCTGAGCATGGAGCACGGTATTCCACTGCACCGCATAAGCATAACTTCTTATGGTGAATCCAGACCTATTGCCGACAATAACACTCCCGGCAACCGCGCGAAAAACCGGCGGGTTACAATCGTGGTGATGAAGTAGCAGATTGAATTTTCCATCTTCATTGTTGACGTAAGGACTCAACCATTATAAATAAATCTACATGGACCTTGCCGGTATAATCGCAAAAGTCGATTCTTTTATATGGGGTCCTCCCCTAATGATTCTCCTGGTGGGAACCGGGATCTACCTCACTGTACGCACTGCATTTATTCAGTTCCGCGGATTTCGTCACGGAATAAAGGTCTTGCGGGGCCGTTACGACAAAGCTGACGACCCGGGCGAGATCAGCCCTTTTCGCGCTCTTTCTGCCGCACTTTCTGCTACCATAGGCACGGGTAATATTGTAGGCGTTGCCGCTGCCATCCTGGTTGGGGGGCCTGGCGCGGTTTTTTGGATGTGGATTACCGCTCTTGTGGGAATGGCAACCAAGTTTGGCTGCTGTGCCCTTGCCGTGCACTTCCGAAGAATTGATGAAACAGGTGAAGCGCATGGAGGCCCGATGCACTATATCGAGATGGGCATGGGACCCTCGTTTAAATGGCTGGCCGTCCTATTTGCCGCCTTTACGGCTGCTGCAAGCCTCGGCATAGGCAATATGGTCCAGATCAACAATGTGGCGGCGGCGGTCAATACAATCCTCTACGGCTATAATGCCCAATCTTCGGGCACGGTCAATATGATAGTAGGG
>JAUWMN010000093.1 GCA_030613165.1 Desulfobacterales bacterium | reverse complement strand
GGAACGCTACGCATATTTTGAATCTCCCGAAGTTCAGGAGCGGATACTTAAGTCTGATGAAGACTTGAAGGCCGGCAGATACGCACGTTTTCCCGGAAAGAAGATTGACAAGGCTTTGGAATGGCTCAATGAGTGAGATAGAAATCATCTTGACCGAAACGCTTCGGGAAGACTATCGCCTCCTACCTAAACCCGTCAAAAAGAAGTTCAACAAACAACTCCGATTTTTAGCTCAAAATCCCAAACATCCATCCTTGAAAATCCACCGAATCAAAAATCATTGGTAATTCTATGTTGACAAAAAATATAGGTGCATATTTCAGAAGAAAGAAAAATTATTTATCATAAAACACGTGGGTAGTCATAAGATAGTAGATGATTTTTGATATCGTCTCACAATTTGACACAGATTTTCATCAATAAATGGTGGGGATAGTGGTGGGAGCATGGCCTTAAGACATAAAAAAGGGCTTAGAGAAATTCTCTAACCCCTTGATTTTATATGGTAGTCCCAACGGGAATCGAACCCGTGTCTTCGGCGTGAGAGGCCGATATCCTAAACCGCTAGACGATGGGACCAAGATTGAATTAAATAACTTATACCATCTATTTTGTCAATCTCTTTTGACGGTCTTTTGACGGCTTTGAATGGTTTAGCGAAAACCTTTATTCTTATAAAAGACAAAGAGTTATTTAGTCTGAAGCAGAACCAGCGACATTCTTTTTAACAAATGTTACAACCTCTTCCAAAGGAACCGTCTTCTGCTCCTTTGTACTCATATCCCTCCACACAGCAACCCCTTCTTCGAGTTCCCGTTCCCCTACAATAAGGACATAGGAAGCCCCACTTTTGTCGGCCTGACGCATCTGGCTCTTCAGACTCCGGTCCTCAACGTCCATTTCTGTCCGTATCCCTTCAAACCTGAGGGTCTGGAGCCATACAAACGCCCTGTCCTGGGCACGACTCCCAAGAGCGGCAATGAAAACGTTCGGCCGCTTAACAAAACCTGGAGCACGATCTGATAAAAGTGACGCGAGTCGGTCCAGTCCGATGGCAAAACCGACTCCTGGCTGTGCAGGCCCACCAAGGGCCTTTACTAGTCCGTCGTATCTCCCGCCTCCTGCCACTGCGTTTTGGGCTCCAAGTCGGGAGGCCAATACCTCAAATGCGGTGCGAGTATAATAATCCAACCCCCGAACCAAACGGGGATTTAGTTGATAAGGGATCTGAAAGCGATCCAAAAAATCCAGGACCGCGCTAAAATGATTTTGACACTCTTCACACAAAAGGTCCACTATGGTAGGAGCGCCTTCAAGCGATTCCTGACAGCTCGACACCTTGCAGTCAAAGACTCTCAATGGATTTATCGCGGAGCGTCTGCGACAGTCCGGGCAAAGAGTTTCAATACGTTCATTCAGATAGGTTTGCAGCTTTTCTTTGAATGCCGGTCGACACTTTTCGCATCCAAGAGAATTAACATTTAATATAATGTCGGAAAACGACAACTTATCCATCAATGTCATCAAAATCAAGATCAGCTCAGCATCTATTTTGGGAGAATGAAGGCCAAAAACCTCGGCGTTGATCTGATAAAATTGACGATAGCGCCCTTTCTGGGGGCGTTCTCTTCTGAACATAGGCCCCATGGAGTAGAGTTTTTGGACCGGATTCCTGGCATACATTTTATGCTCTATATATGCCCTAACCACGGAGGCGGTGGCCTCGGGCCGCATACTAAGTGACGCATTTTTTAAATCGGCAAAGGTGTACATCTCTTTTTCCACAATATCGGTCGTCGCCCCTATCCCCCTGGAAAAGAGTTCGGTGCGTTCCAATATAGGTGTGCGAATCTGGCTAAATCCGAAGTCTTCGCATATACCACGCATAACGTCTTCTATGTATTGCCAGAGTTCTATTTCACCGGGCAGGATATCTTTAAAACCACGCACAAGCTGTATCATTGTGTTATTCCATTTTGTCTTAAGTAGTTACCGCAACAAAAGTATAAATAATTTCCTATACAATACAACAGTTTGTTTTTTAACGCAAAGCCTCCCTGAAAGTCAACTACAATCATCTGTCATTTATCATCTATCATTGGGCATTTCCCATTAAAAAAATGACAGATGACAAATGTGAAATGATCAATGATCAATGAGAGTCTTATCAAGTGATCAATCAAGCGAATTAGGAACTTTTTACGAGATCATCAGTCCTTAGAAGTTTTCTCAAACGCCGTTGGCATTTATTCCTCAACATAAAAATTTTTTAATAGCTCAACATCCCTCTATAAGCAGCCACACCACTTTAATCCACAATATCTTGTATGTATTAACCTCTCTTAATTGTTCAAAAAAGTTTTAGTTTTTTTCTTGACATTCCTTTTATGATGCAGTTTAATTAAAGATAGTGGAGTAAAGTGGTTTAAAAGTAGAACCGATAGGTAATATCATGTTTAGAGGGAACTCATTTCACACCATAGATCCTAAAGGAAGGATTATAATTCCGGCTCGCTTTCGTGATGTCCTTCAGGCCACGAGTTTTAACAGCCTGATGGTATCAAAAATGGACGGAGGACTGGTGGCATATCCCTTCGAAGAATGGCAAAAGATCGAAACAAAGGTCTTAGATATGACAGAAAAAAGCGAAACTATGCGCAAGTTCCGCAGGTTCTTTATTGGAGGCGCGTCTGATTGCCCCCACGATAAACAAGGGCGAATTCTTATACCACAAGCGCTAAGGGAATATGCCAAGCTGAATAAGGAGATTGCGCTCGTTGGCGTCCTCGACCACTTTGAAATATGGGCAAAGGAGATCTGGCACAACGAGGAAGACCAGTTTGAAAATGATATTACCGCCAATAAAGAAATGAGAGACGAGATAGCACAATTAGGGCTTTAATTTCAAATAAACGTTCTTTGAAAAACATATTGCGACATGCGTTATCATCACGTACCAGTACTACTTAAAGAGGCAATTAGCTACTTAAACTGTCGGCCAGGCAAGGTTTACGTGGATGGAACGCTGGGTGGTTGCGGCCATGGCCTGGAAATATTGAAACAAACTGGGCCTGATGGCCTCCTTATCGGTCTCGACTTGGACAGTGACGCATTAGATAATGCCCGAAAGAGACTCGCAGACTTTGGATCGAGAGCAAAACTGTTTCATCAAAGTTTTGCTTCTCTTCCAGCCATCCTCTCGCAAACTGATATCCCCGTGGTAGACGGCATATTGCTTGATTTAGGAATGTCGCTTTATCAATTAGAACAAAGTGGCAGAGGATTCAGTTTCATGCGCGACGAGCCTTTAGATATGCGCATGAACAAATCCGAAACAACCACCGCGGCTGAACTTGTAAACACGTTGTCAAAAGAAGAATTAAGTAAGCTATTATGGCATTACGGCGAAGAGAGATGGTCCAGAAAAATAGCCGCGGCAGTCATAGGGTATCGGCGAAAAAAGATGATACATTCGACGCGCGAGTTGGCAGAAATTGTCCGATCAGCTGTGCCGTCACCAAGATGGCGCTCTCGGATCGATCCTGCCACGCAAACATTTCAAGCTCTCAGGATCGCGGTAAACCGAGAATTAAAATCGCTGAAAAACCTTTTAGAATCAGCCCCAAGTCTCTTGAACCGGAACGGTCGACTTGTTGTAATATCGTTTCATTCCCTGGAAGACCGCCTGGTAAAAAATCAGCTGAAAGATTTCCAAAAAGGGTGCACTTGCCCTCCCGATTTTCCACGTTGTGTATGCGGAAAGAAACCGACAATGAAGATTCTGACACCCAAACCGGCACGACCGGGCCAGGACGAAATCGCAAAAAACCCAAAAGCGAGGAGCGCCAAGCTGCGGGCCGCGGAGCGACTGTAATTTATCTATTTTGGACACAGATGAACGCAGATTGTCAGGATGTTAAATATAAAGCTCCATTTGAATTTTGAGCTTACGCCAGACGTTAGACATAAGGCATTCGGTAATTATATAAAATAGGTATCCGTATTTATCTGTGAAAATCCGTGTCCTAATTTAATGGTCTTGGGAGAAATAGACATGGCCAAGAAAACAACAAAAAGGACAATAAAAACATCTACACTGATTATCTTGGTTGCAGCCATAATGGCAGAATTGTTCCTTTATACATGGTGTCATGTACAATCGATTCATATGGGATATCAGATCACTTCGCAACTGAAACAGGGAAAAGAATTAAAGGTTCTTCAGGAAAAGTTGCGCTTGGAATTGGCACAGCTTCAGGCGCCTGAAAGAATTATACAAATCGCGTCAAAACAACTGGGACTTGTTCTCCCCGCTCCTGATCAGGTGATCGTAGTAGAATGAAAAAGAAAAATCTAAATAAATGGGTTCGGTTCCGTATCATAGTGGTAGGGGCGTGCTTTTGCCTGATGCTTATCGTCCTCGTGGGACGGTCCGTCCAGCTACAGGTATTCGATGGTGTCCGACTTGCTCAGAAGGCGTCTGATCAATATAAAAAATCAAATACTCAAACACCAAGACGCGGTACTATCTATGACCGGAATTACAAAGAGTTAGCTGTCAGTGTTGACGTAGACTCCATTTGTGCTTACCCGACAAGAATCGAATCCAAGAATAAGACAGCACGCGCCTTGGCTAAAATACTCAAGACAAGCCAAAAGAGGCTTCTGAAAAAAATCGATTCCTCGAAATCTTTTGTGTGGATCAAACGACATGCGCGTCCGACCAAGGTTTCTAAGATCAAGGCGCTTAAACTTAAAGGGATTGACTTTATAAAAGAGAGCCGTCGCTTTTATCCCAACAAGTCTCTCGCGGCTCAGGTAATCGGATTTACAGGAACAGATGGGTGTGGACTCGAAGGGTTGGAATATGCTTGTGAGTCAATGTTAAAAGGGGAGACAACAACTCAAACTGTACTTAAGGACGCTCTCGGGCACATCTTCAGCGCCTCCAAAGACAACGACATAGATAGAGACGGATACAACGTTGTCCTTACTATAGATAAGAACATCCAATATATTGTTGAAAATGCCCTGTCAGAAGGAGTAAAAACGGCCAACGCAAAGTCCGGGATAGCGGTTGTGGTAGCGCCTAAGACCGGAGAAATCTTAGCGGTAGCAAATGTCCCTACCTATAACCCAAACATCTTTCGGGAATCGGAACCTCACATATGGCGCAACCGTGCTTTTTCAGACAGCCTTGAACCCGGTTCCACGTTCAAAACGTTTACGGCGGCAGCAGCCATAGAAGCCCGGGCCTGCACACCCAACACGATCTTTTACTGTGAAAATGGAGCATACAGGATCGGCAGAAATACCATACATGACGTACATCAGTTTGGCTGGCTTTCGTTACAGCAGATCGTAAAAGTATCAAGCAACATCGGGGCGGCAAAGGTGGGCGAAAAGATAGGCGCCGAGCATTTCCACAAGATCATTAAGGACTTTGGCTTTGGGGAAAAAACAGGGATAACTACGCCGGGTGAGGCAGAAGGAACATTGATATCATACAGAAAATGGTCTGATATAGATGCAGCCTCTATATCTTTTGGTCAAGGGGTTTCCGTATCAGCCCTTCAACTTGCGATGGCCCTTTCAGCAATCGCCAATGACGGTATATTGATGAAACCTTTATTGACCCGTAAGATTACAGATGCCTCAGGAAAGGTGATCAGGCGTTTCAAACCTACCTGCGTACGACGGGTGGTATCAGAAGACACCTCCGATACTGTTACACGTATTCTAAAAACCGTTATCACTGAAGGAGGGACGGGGGTCAAGGCTTCGCTGCCGGAATACAGTGTTGCGGGGAAAACCGGCACCGCGCAAAAAGCAAACCCCAAGGCAAGGGGATATCTGAAAGGTAAATATATCTCATCCTTTGTTGGATTTGCACCGGCGGAAGACCCGGCAATCGTAGTGGTAGTCTTAATAGATGAGCCGGAAAAAGAGTCCTATGGCGGCATAGTTGCCGCGCCCGTGTTTCAAAAAATTACCAGAGAGACTTTACAATATATGAAAGTCCTACCGCAAAGAGAGCTGATGGTATTAAACCAAACGAGGAAAGCAGGGTGAATTTATCAGAAATTGTTCAGGACATAGAGGGAGTTAAAATATCAGGAGCTACTGATCCTGATATCAAGTCTATCCATTATGACTCACGGGAAGTCAGGCCGGACGGTCTTTTCATAGCTATACGGGGGTTGCAGACAGATGGACACAAGTATATCGATGACGCTATTCAAAGAGGAGCAAAAGCTATTGTTGCTGAAAATGGATGGGCGGGTTCATGCGATTGCCCGGTAATACGCGTACCAAATTCCCGGATCGCCCTGTCCCACATTGGGGCTATATTTTACGGGAATCCCTCAGCAGACCTGTGTATAGTCGGAATCACCGGGACTAACGGCAAAACAACAACCTCCTATCTGACGGAAGCCATACTGACTGAGGCAGGTTTTAATGTGGGGGTGATCGGAACCGTTAATTATCGATTCAACGGCAAGGTGTACCCTAACCCAATGACAACTCCGGAGGCGCTCGATACTCAAAAGCTCTTAAGGAAAATGGTACAAACCGGGGTTACTCATCTTGTGATGGAGGTCTCTTCTCACGGGCTTGACCTTCACAGAGTAGATCACTGCTGGTTCGATGTCGGAGTGTTCACCAATCTTTCCCAGGAGCATCTCGATTATCATAAGTCCATGGAGGCATACTTTGAATGCAAAAAACGTCTATTCGTTGA
>JAUWMN010000157.1 GCA_030613165.1 Desulfobacterales bacterium | reverse complement strand
TTGCGGGGCACTGATCCTGATAAGGCTGAACGTATTGAAGCGTTGACCCTTGAGACCTTACAAAAAGTGGTAGACTCCGGTTTTGACCCCGAACTTATTGAGGGTGCGCTTCACCAGGTAGAATTTCACGGCAAAGAGGTTGTTCGCGGCTATATCCCATATGCCATCGCCCTAATGGGAAGGGCGTATCATACGTGGCTGTATAACGGTGATCCCCTGGTCAATCTTAAGTTTTCCAGCATCATAGAGAAAATCCGTAAATCATGGGAACAAAATCCGAAGCTTTTTCAGGAAGTTGTACAAACGTGGTTTCTTGATAATCCTCATCGCCTTCTTTCGGTCATGGAGCCCAGCAAGACGTATAATGAAGAACAAGAGAGTGCTTTTAGAAAAAAGATGGCAGATCTTAAGACCTCTTTTTCTAATGAAACACTTGAAAAAGTCCGCAAAGAGGCCGCTGCCCTGCGTCAGATGCAGATGTCACCGGACACCCCTGAAGCATTGGCCACACTACCAAAACTGAAACTAAGCGATATCTCCCGCACTATAGAGAAGATTCCTACTGTACAAACTACAATTACGGAAATTCCGGCCATGGAGGATGAAATGTTTGCAAATGGCATTGCCTATCTTGATCTTGCCTTTGATATCTCTGATATTCCTGAAGACCTTCAGCCCTATCTCCCACTGTTAGGGAAGCTCACAACCGAGATGGGGGCAACGGGCCTGGGATATGAAGAGATGGCAAAACGAATTTCCTTAAAAGCAGGCGGGCTTGGGTGTCATCTCTCAACTGGAATAACCATAGATGGAAAAAACAACTGGCAAAAAATGATCTTCAGCGTAAAAGCGCTTCATCGGAATGTCCCGGACGCTGTAAAGATTGTCGCGGACATGCTGACAGAGGGGGATCTCTCAGATGAGGACCACATGCGGGATCTCATAGCAGAAGGCAAAAACGGTCTTCATTCGGCTGTTGTCCCGTCAGGGCATGCCTTTGCGCGCAGGACTGCCGCAGCAGCGCTTTCCGTGCCGGCGTATCGAGATGAACAGTGGGGAGGGAGAACACAGCTTCGGCTCTTAAGCAGGATTTCGGATCAGTTTAAAGATGACAAAAAAGACCTTCGAGAAAAGCTTGCTCGTCTGCGCGACATCATTTTTCGCAAAGATAGACTTATGCTGAACCTAACCGCGGATTCAAAGGGGCTTACCCTTCTTTCCGAGGCGGCAAACGAGTTGGTCATCCGGCTGGCAAGCGGCGGGAGTCCAGGTGTGCCAAGTACGCCCGAATTGCATTCAGTTCATGCCGGAATCGCCATCCCCGCGCAGGTCTGTTACGTGGCCAAGGTTATTCCCGCGCCGACCTATTCCGATCCCCTTTCCGCCTCCCTGCTGGTCTTGTCGCGGGAACTCTCAAGCGGATACCTCTATAAGCACATCAGGGTGCAGGGTGGGGCATATGGCGGCATGTCGCTATACGATACAACAAATGGAAACTTTTCGTTCCTTTCGTACAGAGATCCGAATCTTGTCGAGACTCTTAAGACGTATGATGACGCTGTTGAGTTCATCTCTCAGGATAAGATTGCAAGGGAAGAGATTGAAAAAGCGGTTATCGGTACCATAGGGGCGCTCGACAAACCAATGGACCCGGCAAGCAAAGGATATGCGGCAATGATACGTGATCTTGCCGGCCTTACGGACGAAGACCGTCAGAACTTCCGCGACAAAGTGCTTGAAACCTCGCCACAATCACTCATCGAAGTAGCCAATCGATATATAAAACCCGCCATGCAATCGTCCGCAGTTGCAGTGTACGCAGATGCCGAACGGCTGAGTAGTGCCAATGAAGTGCTGGATACAAAGCTGAAGATTGAGGCGTTGGTATAGGTATTGGAAAATTTCAAGATTGCGAAGTTATGAAAACCGGATGTGCAATACAACTCCTCATTAGTGCACATCTTTTTCACATTTATTCCCATCAGTTGCACATTCCCGCGAAAAGCGTATTCTATATTATATATATAACATTTTGAAATTATAGGATATTGTTTCACGCTTGATCTTGGTACAAAAATTGCCATATAGTGTATATGATATAATTTTATAATTTATTGTAATTTTGGACACTTTCCATTAAAAAAAGAAGAGAGACCTTTGAAAAATGGCAGTTTTGCAAAGGTCTCGAAGAGGGCAATGAAGAAGATCTGGTTTTTCTTTTTGAGCGCTGTAGTTTTATTGTGCACGGCCCCATCCATTGAATGTTATGCAGTCGATTACGCATATATTACAAATTCCGGCCAAGACGATATATCTGTAATCAACACCTCCGATAACAGTGTCACCGCCACCATAACAAACAATGTAGGCAATACTCCATTTGGCGTGGTGGTAACCCCGGATGGAAAATACGTCTATGTCACCAATCAATCACAAGGCGCTGTCACTGTTATCAGCGCTTCCGACAACACTGTTAAATCCACGATTGATAACGTCGGAACAGGTCCAACCGGAATCGATATCACGCCTGATGGAAAGTACGTTTACGTTGCCAACCAGGGCGAAAAAACGGTATCGGTGATCCGCACCTCTGATAACACTGTTACCACGACTATAACTGTCGGCAATGCTCCGATTGCTCTCGGTAAATTTATCGGCACGATATCAATAGATTCTGGCGACGGAGATGACTCTGGAGACAATTCCGACGGTGACGATGACGGAGATGATTCCGGAGATATTTTAGACGGTGACGACGACGACGGCGGCTGCTTTATCGCCACGGCGGCCTTTGGTTCCTACATGGAGCCCCATGTGAAGATATTGAGGGATTTTAGAGATGCTTGTCTGCTGACGAATAGAGCAGGGCAGGGTTTTGTCAAACTATATTACAAATACAGTCCCCCTGTAGCGGACTATATTGCAGAACATGGAACTCTGAAAGCAGCCGTTCGATGTGGGCTCTATCCATTGGTGGGATTAAGCTATGTCGCGTTGCATACGACTCCAGCACAGCAGGCACTTATGGTGTTTGGGTTAGTATTCGCTTTCAGTGGGGTTGTGATGGTGAGGCGAAGGGTGAAAAAGCCTTATTGCTAATCTCAAGTAATTCTTAAGATAGATTCCTGATAGGGTATAACCTCCGGCGTTGGTTAGGGGTTATACCCTGTTTTTGTTCAGCCACGAATTGGCACGGATGGACTCGAATAGAGAGAAAAAGTCCTGATAGAATCACAATAGACTCAGAAAAAAGTGGAGCAAGACCCATCCATTACAATTTTACTGTTACAATTTTACTTGACAGCAATCGCTTTACATTTTATCATTTGTAGTAAGAAATGAAAATGGAGGATATTATGGGTCTTGCAACTGTTTCGTCAAAAGGGCAGATTACGCTCCCCGCCAAGATTCGTTCGAAACTTGGTATTCGTTCAAAAGATAAGGTCCAGTTTTTTGTTCGGGATAATGAGATTATTGTCAGGCCTCTCAAATCCTTTCGAGAACTGCGGGGCTCTATCGCACCAAAAAAGGGTGATCAAAGAAAAATCTTGCGCGATACTGTAGCCCGGCATGTTATGGAGGTGAACGATTGAAAAAAGTCTTTGTTGATACCAATATTTTCATTAGGTATCTCACTAATGACGTCCCGAGTCAGGTCGACAAGATAGAACGCCTGTTTGATCTTGCAGAAAAGGGAGAGGTCAGGCTTGTCACGGGTCCACCCGTTTTTTTTGAAATGGCATGGACCTTAAAGTTGTTTTACAATATGAGCAGAAAGCGGATCTACGAATGCCTGTCCGCTATACTTGGAATTCCGGAACTCGAGGTTACAGACCTTGATATACTGGAAGAAGCGCTTGAACTGTTTAATTACACTTCCGCTGACTTCAGCGATGCCTATATAGCTGTATTATCCAAAAAGGCCGGAGCAGAGTCAATCGCCACGTTCAACGCAAAACATTTTAAACAACTAAATGCCAAAATATATCCTTTCAAATGATCATAACTGTTCAGCCACGAATTGACACAGATGGTCTCGAATGAAAGAAAATCCCGAGTTAATTACAACAAACTCAGAAAAAAATGGGGCAAGATAGATTGGATTGACACTGGTGGATATGAAATAATAGATCCTGTTTTATTCGTGTAAATTCATGTTCATTCGTGGCTGAATATCTTACAGGCTTAGAAATCAAAGCGGTATGTAACCGCAACGCCTCCGGAATATAGCGGCTGGATATTCAGGCCGTGGGACTCTGCTTTCAGCCAGTCCGGGGCCCATGGCTGGGTCTTGAGGAAACGGTAACCCTGGAAGATGGCGATACCTGCCATGGAGAGCGCAAAAGCGTCCGCGGTCGGTTTGTCCGCATAATGCTCTATCCCCGGATGTCGCCCCTATAAGTATTGCCTTTCTTCTTGTTTGTTCTATGAATGAACCAGTAGTCGATTGCATACGATATCGGATTTAAAATGTTCCATGCCATCATTCCCCGCACAAATGCGTCATTTTTATGTATTTTTTCAGAATGAAGAATTATCTCTGCTCCGACGGCCTGTGATATGAGACCCGCGGAATTTATGGCCAGCCCTTTATCGTCGCTGTCGGAATATTCGGTAAATTCCAGGGGCTGGTTCATATCGCCGATTTTCCAATCCAGTTCAGTTCCGGTCAGCTCGGCAACAGCGGCATGAGCCCCCTCATGTATCATAAAAGCTGTTGTGATCCCGGCGGCAAACTTCAGAACCGAACCGAAACCTATGCCATTCTCCGCCGCGCTTGCGCATCCGGCTGTCGCCATAGACAGGATAAGGACTGAGAAGGCCAGACACGTTACATATCTTATTCGTTTGTGTGTTTTGAGGAATATATACATTTTGTCGCGATCCCGAAACTTTGTACTTTTGATCGGCTTGAGGGGAAAAAACTTTAGGAGGATTAAGGCATTGGGGGACTTAACTATCTATTAAT
>JAUWMN010000033.1 GCA_030613165.1 Desulfobacterales bacterium | reverse complement strand
CATCTTCCCTTTCCTTTCTTGTTCCCTTGTTCCTTTTTAGTGTTTAGTGTTCATTCAGCAATGAACACTACTATGCTATGAGGTCTAACACCGCATCCATTCGACCCCTTGAAATTGCAGTATCTATATCTTCCTCTCCGTTCCCTATTTCAAGAACAGTTGATGTTCTGCTCCTGCCACCTGCCCGAGGTCCTGCACCTCTGTGCTCCTTCCGGGCATCTTTCATTGACTCCCCGAACTGATAGCTTACATGGACATCCATCTTGTCCAACCTGATATCTTGCTCAATCAATGACTGTTTCAGTTCCTGGATATGCGATAAAAGGAGTTCCCTGGTTGCCTGACTTTCAGCAACAACATTTAATTTCAGGACGTTCCCTTTCATCCCCATGACCAACTTGACAGTCCCGAGATGGGGCGGTTTCAAGCGAAGTCTTATATTATCTTCACCCCGCATAAAGGACCGGCCGATCTGACGACTCACCTGACTTACCACATACATAGGGAGGCTGCGAAAGGACGGGCGGGCGGGCTGTTGAGCAGCCTTCATCGATTCGGAGAAAGCACGATCTTCAGAGATAGTGTGGGCAATATTCGTAACTTTATTCCGCCCCGGTATTCCCATATCTTCTTTGCTGTTCCATCTGTTTTCCAGTAGCTCCGCGATTTTTTCATTACCACCGGGACCTGAATCTACTTTTTGTGTGTTGTCCGTCCTGTCTGAGACCATATGCGCGGCGTTCCGTACGCTGTCCGACCCTGCTTTCTGTGCCTTATTCCTATTACTTGTCGCGTCGGAAACGATATGTGTGCCCCGCGCCTTTTTATTCCCCCGTTTACCGATTCCTGTTAGTTGCTCCCTTGGGTCTTTCGGTCCCAATAGTTCATCAATCAACTTTTGCGCAGCGCGAGATTTGATTTGTAATCCTGAACCTTTCTCTTCAGAATCGACAACCACCTCGCCTATCAAATGTTTAATCGTTTTTTCGACATCCTGATTAGGCAAATGAGGTCTTTTTGTTTTTGCAACGCTCTCTTCAAGCAATTGAACAAACCTGTCAAGAGATATCGCTCCGTTGAGTTTTTCCTTTTCTCCCTCCATCCCTAAGTGCGAAAACAGATGTTTGATACCCTCTCCCCACTCATTATAAGGCGTTGCCCGATCCAGGGAGGAAGTATTGTCCACAATCCGCTTAAGGCTCCGGAGAAAACTTTCCAGGTTAAGATCTCCATTTTCCGTCCTTGTCTCAGACAGTATTTTTTCTATATGCCGGGCGTTTAGCCCCGACCGTTGGAGCGCTATTTCTATATAAGGTATGGCAGAGGCGTCCAACACAAGATCTTTCTTTTTTCTATCAACCGCAGTTCTCAGGTCGGAAAGTTTTGAAAAGAGTTCTAAGACATTAATCTCGCGTTTAGACTCATTCCCCGTATCCAAAAGTCCGTTTATCAATCTGTCTACATCTGATTTGGCAAATCCACAAAAACTCAAGAACTTTTTTAAGGAAGGAATCCCCTCGCGGGAAATATGCATCTTCTCTAACGGGGTCCCGGCGCCCATGAGAAATTTCCTCAAAAGTTCCACTGACACGTGACCTCGCAATCTTATGTTGTCTGCCAACTTATTGGCCTGTTTTGAGATCTTTGGATTGCCGCCTTCTTTTGTGATAGCTGTTACCCGCTCAAAGATCTTAGAAAATGACCGGTCAGACCTGTTTGTGTCGCCCACGCGCGCGAAACCAATATCCAGATTTTCTAATAGGAGGTTAAGTTGTACCGGTTGAGCACCCATTCTTTCTTCTCCTTAAATTTCATCACTGGCATCTCTTTGTTTCTCTTCTTAAGCAACGTGTATACCAAAATTTTCATGTTCGAAACAAACACAATAAAATCAACATGTTTTCAGCAATCAGTGTTTTATGCCAAGTCAGATATTCGTGCAGAAGGATAAAATTTTCCGGGCAAAAAAGAGAGGGAAGGAAAATATTGCCCATCTCCTATAAAAAAAATAGAAATTGAGGGATTTAGAAATTGAGGGATTTGGGGATTTAGGAATTGGGGGATTCAGTGATTGAGGGATTTGGGGATTAAATGAGAATTAAAAGCACGGGATTCAAACAATTCCTAAATCCCTTAATTCCTAAATCCCTTATTTTTTTAGTAAACGCGCACTAATCACAGCGGCCTTTTTCGGTTGAACATATGAGAGTATTTTCCCCACGCTATCGCCTTTCATCTTGGAAAAAAGCTCCACGATAATGTTTATATCAAGTTGTTCGATGAGTCCTGCCGCCTTTTTGGGAGCCATAGAGGTATATACTTTAATTAAGTGCTTAATTTTTCGTTCATGTGCTTCGCTTTTTTTATCAACTATTTCTTTTATCTTTTCCTGAAGCTTAGATAACTCTATCAGTTTCTCTTCTATATCTGTTTGTAGAATAAGTAGCTGTTCACGTTCTCTTTGGATACGCCGCCGCTCCAGCTCCAGCTCAAAAAACTTTCTCTCAACAACAGCGTTAGTGACAGCGTCTTTTTGTGATTCCTGAACCTTTTTTTCAAGGCTCGACTCGGCGCTATTTTTTTCTGTTCTCTCGTGTCCCGCTGACTCAGCGGCCACAGCGGTTTGGCTTTGAAAACATATCGGAAGCGGATCTTCTTTCAAGCAGGCAAGGAACACGGTTAGGACGAGTTTTAATAACAAAAATGAAAGAAGTGCTCCGATGAAATAAAACTCTTTATATTTTCTGCTTTGCTTCATTAAGAGGCCTTTTTGTCTCCCGCGATGTTCTTGGAGACCTTTGCATAACTGCCATTTTGAGCGCTATGCTTCACTTCGTGTCCGTGATGCGGCGTCAGGCTTCAAATTTTGGCACGCAGTGAAGCGTCAGCGCTATCCTCGAAATACATAATGTATTCCTCCGGTTAAAATTCTCGCCTTCCTTGCCTGACGAAAAAATGTCACGTTTTGCAAAGGTCTCTCTTGGCTTAACATTAAGACTTTTTACGAAACCATCAATTTTCTTCGTGATACAGTCAGCTCGTCGGCAATCTTCTGTTCGAGCCGGTTAGACTCCTCTGTATACCTTGATTGCTCAATACCTTTTAAATGCTCAAGAGACTTCTTTTTAATTGACGCGGTCTTTAAATCTTCTCTTTTACGATCCCTGCTCATGATTGCTTCTTTCAAGCGTTGTTGCTCAGATACAACGTCGCGGTCTATTTTTTCGATATATTGCTTATACATCTGATAGGTTTGGGCATTTATTCCTTTTTTTTCTTCATGTGCCAACTCATTGGAAAAAATCTTACGAAGCCTCTTTAAGTCATTAATTTTATTCCTGCAGCTTATAACAGCTTGTTCTGCTATAGCCAATTTAATTTGAGCTGTCTGTTCCAGATGCTTTCTATATCTAATGACCGGATCAAGCCTAAAATGAAACCTTTTCACTTTCCTTAGCTCCGCTTTGCTTCGCAATTAGTCGACTAAACTCATTTGCCCGCCCTCTTTAAGTAAGCCGATTAGACTGTCGACACTTGTCTCAATTAAAATTTTCTTTGGAATATCCTGTCGCAAGAAGGAATTTATCTTGTCGATCATCTTTTTCGCATAATCTATTTTGGAATTAGTCCCGTCAACATACGCCCCTATGGTAATTAAATCTTCCGCGTCCTTATAAGTTGCCATTATATCAATGAGTTTGTTGTAAAATTCCATATGTTCCGGCGTAACCACGTCTCTCATTACCCGGCTAACACTGGCAAGGACATCAATGGCAGGATAATGTCCCTGGTTAGCCAGCTTGCGAGATAGCACGATGTGTCCATCCACAATAGATCGAACGGCATCGGCAACAGGTTCGTTCATATCATCGCCTTCTACTAAGACTGTATATATTCCTGTAATACTCCCCTTTCCTTCCACGTTCCCTGCGCGTTCCAGGAGTTTGGGGAGCTGTGAAAAAAACGACGGGGTGTATCCTTTTGCGGTAGGAGGTTCTCCGGCAGCCAGCCCAACGTCTCTCGACGACATAGCGAATCGTGTAATTGAATCCATTATAAGCAGGACATCAAGCCCCTGGTCTCTGAAATATTCCGCCAAAGTTGTCGCGAGATATGCTCCACGCATTCGGATAAGCGGAGGGGAATCTGAAGTGGCGGCCACAACAACCGATTTTTTTAACCCCTCTTTACCGAGATCCTTTTCAATAAATTCTCTTACCTCTCGACCTCGCTCACCAATTAAACCTATCACTGTGACATCTGCCCGCGTATGTCGCGCTATCATACCCATCAAGATACTCTTGCCCACTCCGGAACCAGACATAATAGCTATACGTTGTCCCTTGCCTATTGTTATTAACGCGTTTATTGCGCGGACACCGACATCCGCCACTTCGCGTATCGGGCGGCGGTTCATAGGATTAATCACATTGCTGTAAAGAGGATAGCTGGAGGTAGCTGCTATAGGACCAAGATCGTCAAGCGGACTTCCCAGCCCGTCCACTATTCTACCGATATATCCATCTCCCACAGAAACATACGGACGGTCGCCACGCACAGAGATACGGCTTCCCGGATTGATACCCCGCATCTCTCCAAACGGCATAAGTACTATCTTATTATCCCTGAAGCCCACAACCTCGGCAGGGACTTCCACCCCACCATCATTATGTATGCTGCAGATGCTCCCGATACTCATCCCCGGCCCGTGTCCCTCAACTACAAGACCTACAACCTTCTCAACACGGCCTTCAGAGGTTATAGGTTGGGAGGCAGCTACCACATCACAATAATCGCTCCAACGGATTTCAACGCTTGGGGGTTCCACTGAGACCCTCCTTAAAGACATTCCGAATACTTTCGGAGATCTTGTCCAACTGTTTTTCCAAACGGGCGTCTATATCGCCAAAAGTTGTCTCTACATAGCACCCGCCGTGACTGACCGACGCATCCGAAGTGATAGTAATCGATTTTAATCCATCTATTTTTTCAAAAAAGTCAGGTTTTATCTCCTTTACATAATCAAAATCATCAGGGCTTATCCTGACTGTAATCTCACTACGGTCAATCGCAAGCATCAGCGCCTTCAATATTGTTTCTTTGACAGCTCCGGAATTTATGGATACAGTTGTTTCCACTACTTTTCTTGCTACAAGATCGATTAATTGCAGAATCTCTTCTTCATATTTTTTAACAATATTTATTTTTTCATCTATAAGATCCTTTAATATCCCGTGTATATTTTCAAGATCCTTTTCATTCTTTTTTGTCCCCATTTCAAGGCCGTCTTTTTCTCCCTGAGCAAACCCTTTTTCGTATGCATCGCTTTCTATGGCGGCAGCTTTGCTTTTTGCCGTCTCAACAATTCCTTTGGAGCTGAATCCATCGACAATAAAAGAGGTTGTTTGAAAGCCCATTTCATGCTCATTCTTACTGGAAAACTCAGAAGTAAATTCGTTTGATAAGTCTCTGGCGGGGTTTTTCTTTGACACGGAATCAAACGATTCTAATTTAAATGATTCCCATTTCCCTTCCGCGGTCTGGTTGGATGAATTGTTATCAGACAAATACGTCCTCCTTCCCTTTTCCTATGACAATCTTCCCTTCGGTCTCAAGCTGCCGCGCTGCTTTGACAATGTTTTGCTGCGCTATTTCCACCTCGGTCAATCTTACCGGCCCCATCACCTCCATGTCTTCACGAAGCATTTCAGCCGCTCTTTCTGAAAGATTAGAAAAAATTTTGTCTTTCATCTCATCCGAACCGGTTTTAAGAGCAATAAGCAACTGCTGACTTTCGACGTTTTTCAGAATTTCTCTTATGCCCCTGTCGTCTATCTTTAAAATATCTTCAAATACAAACATTAGCTGCCGTATTTCATTTGCCATTTCCTGTCTTTCTTCCTCGATCTTTGACAAAATGTTATCTTCGGTGCTCCTGTCTACCTTGTTTAGTATCTCGACAACTGTTTCCAATCCGTCGATATTCCCATGGCTGGTGCTCCCTGCCTTGGCAATCTCTCTTTGCAAGATAGTATCGATCTCATAGACGATTTCAGGAGGAACATTCGAAATCTCCGCAATCCGCATGGCAACATCCGGCTGTATGTCACTGGGAAGTCTCGCAAGAACACCCGCGGCTTTGTCATTGTCAAGATAGGAAAGGATTAGAGCAATTGTCTGGGGATGTTCTCCCTGGATAAGTTCGGTCAAGATTTCCGCGTCCACTCTTTTCAAAGCGGTAAAAGGGACTTCTCTCTTACTGTCTCGCAATTCTTTCCATATCTTTTCCGCTCTTTCCTTACTTACTGCTCCTTTCATGGCATTGTTAAGAAAAGATTCCCCATTTACTATCAATTGGTCATTGCTATGATATTTTTTGTTAAATTCCTTAAGCACATGCGTTAACACACTCTGGGGGACATGATTTATTTCTGCTATGCATTCACCGATCTCTCTGATTTCATCATCGCTAAGGTATTTGAAAATCTCGCGAGTATATTCTTCACCTACCGATATAAGGAAAATGGCCGCTTTTTGTGTGCCGGTTAGGTCTTTTGTGGTTAGCACATTACTCATTATTCGTTTAACCAACCCTTTATTAGTTGTTGAGATTTTTCAGGATTACTTTTTGCCAATTGTTCCACCCTGTCTCTGAGCCTCATATCGGGACTTTCAGCAAGCAATTCCAACTCCTCTTCTCCAGCCGGACCGGACAGTTGCTGTTGCGCGTATTCGGCAACCTTGACCTCCTTCATTGACCTCAGGAGAGGTCTTACTACAAATATGAACACGATAAGCACCAAAAATAGATTTATTGCCGCCTTGGCATACTGTTTAGCATATCGTAACCAATCAATAGGCGGGGATTCGATCATATCATCTATGTTCGCGGAGTCGGCAAAGGGAAATGAACTGACGGTTATTTGATCTCCACGGTCAGGATCATATCCTATTGCTTTGCTGACGATCGTTTCAAATTCCTTTAGCTCTTCGGATGTCCTCGGAATATACTTTTTTCTCTCGGCGCCGTCTTCTTCTGTTACTGTACGGTATGTTCCGTCCAAAACCACCGCAACCGAAAGACGTTTCAATGTCCCGAATGGTTTGCTTGTATGTCGGTTTATCCTGTTAATCTCATAATTTAAAATTTCATTTACATTCTCTTTCTTTGTTCCGCTGCCACGTTGTTGCGCGCCTATATCACCCTGCAAAAGATTTGCGCCATGAGAGGTCGAGACAGCCCCATCTGAATTCTGTTCAGACGATTCTGCCTGACGCTGTCTGCTTCTCACTACAGCGCTGTCCGGATCATATATCTCTTCGCTTATCTCTATTCTGTCAAAATCTATGTCTGTACTGACACGGACGATTGCCTTGTCACTCCCTACTACGGCCTCCAACATGCCTTGAACCTTTTCGGCAATCGTTCTTTCAAGTTTTCGCTGATAATCAAGTTTAGCGCCGGAGAGAAATCCGGTTTCGCCTTCTCCGGTTCCTTTGAATAATGTCTTGCCGGTTGTATCCACTACTGTAATATATTCCGGGGCAAGGCCTTCTACAGCGCTTGCAACGAGATGGACAATGCTCGCCACTTTGTCCGGCCTTAAACTTGAACGCAGATTGAGGAGAACAGACGCTGACGGTGGTTTAGTATCTTCTACAAAAACAGATTCTTTAGGACACACAATAAGAATCCTGGAATGAATGACCTCATGAAATTGATTGATGGTCCTCATTAATTCACCTTGGAGGGCCCTTTGATAATTTAGTCTCTGGACAAATTCCGTTGTGTTAAAATCTGCATGGTCAAATATCTCAAACCCTACACTTCCGCCCCTGGGAAGGCCTTCACCGGCTAACGTAAGTCGTAGTTCATACACCTTGTCGGCAGGAACTAAGACTATGGACCCATTTCCTTCCAGCTTGAAAGGAACTCTTTGTTCTTTTAATTTAGATACTATAGCACCCGCGTCTTCCGAGGGCATATTCGTGTACAGCGGCTGGTAATCTATCTGGTTGGCCCATAGAAACATTAAGGCAAACCCGGCAACCACTATAGCAACGACGCCTATCAAAGTCACTTTTTTTGACACCGGCATCGCTCTAAAAACATTAACAAATTGTTCAAAAAATGCACTCATCTGGTGATGACCCCTTCCTTAGATCGGCATACGCATAATCTCTTTGTATGCCTCTATCACCTTATTGCGGACCTGCAAGAGCACGCGCAAAGATATATCAGCCTTTTGTAGCTCTATCATTGTATCATGGATGCCTGTTTTGCCTTGCATAAGTTCCTGAACCGATTGATTAGCTTGAGCCTGCATGTCACTCACACGATAGATCGCATTTTTGATCGCACCCGCAAACCCGACACCTTGCTGTTTTTCATTTTTCCCAGCTCGTTGCACATCAGAATAGAGTTGATTGCTAACCCTTCCAGCGTCCATAGTCATCTCCTTTAATTCCGCAATGCCTTAATTCCCTAATCCCTTAATTCCTCAATTCCTAAATCCTTATTATTTCCCAAGTTCAAGCGCCTTGAGCGCCATACCCTTAGCAGCATTTATCGCTGTTATATTTGCTTCATAAGCCCGCCTTGCGAGCATCATATTTGTCATTTCAACAATAAGATTGATGTTTGGCATCATTACGAAGCCGGTATCATCCGCATCAGGATGGCTGGGGTTGTAAACCCGGCTGAAAGGTGTTTTGTCTTCCACAATCTCTGTTACACGGACGCCACTTGCGTCAGACTGGGTGGCCAGCACGGCATCAAAATCTTTACCCGATTCTTGCTCCATGACCGCGACTTTGCTTCTGTAAGGGCCGCCTTTTGCAGTACGAGTGGTCTCTGCGTTTGCAAGATTCATTGAGATCACATTCATCCGAGTTCTCTGGGCGGTCAGGCCTGTGCCGCTAATATGAAATGAGGTTAAAAAATCCATAATTATCTCCCTCCTTCAGTTATCGCATATTTCAATCCATTCAATTTCTTCAATAGGACCTCCACCCCTGTCCTATACCTCAAGTTGTTTTCCGCGAGTTTTGTCATTTCCTTATCAATATCTACCCAATTAAGACCATTTGACGCTTGGTCCGTGGTTGTTTCTTCTATTGAATATCGGCTAACACAATCAATATGAAGTGGATGTGTCCGGAACATTTCAACTGACTCGTTATTAACAGCATTGTCCAGGGCCTCTTTGAAATTGATCTCCCTCGGCTTATAGTTAGGGGTGTCCACATTAGCAACATTACCGGCTATCAATGTGTGCCTCTTACTAAGAATATTCAGCGACTTTTCAAGGGTATTGAAAGTTTTTCCAAATATTTCATTTATTGGCATAAAAGACTCCTTAACATATGTTACGTGTTTGCGGGTTGCGAGTTGCGAGTTTTTTGAAACAAGGAACACGCAACTCGTAACTCGCAACATTTTTAATAGCAATATACATGCCTTCATGTTGTGACCTTTGCGGCAATCTCATGTTAAAGCCTCCATCTGTTCCCGATATTCGTTCAACTTATTCCTTAATGTACGGACATTTATCCCTAAAATCTTTGCGGCATGAGTCCGGTTGCCCCTTGTCTCGTCTAACGCGTTATAAATAAGTTGCTTTTCCATTTCCCGCAGTGACCCAAGCGCCATATACGATTTTTGAACAGTTTCAGTCTTTGGTTTTTCTATTATGAATAGATCCTCTTCTGTTATAACTGCACCTTTGCAAAGGAGGATCGCCCTCTCTATCACATTTTCCAGTTCTCTTACATTTCCGCGCCAACGCCTATTTTTGAGTGATTGCATTGCCGTATCCGTCAACCCTTTGACACTTCTGCC
>JAUWMN010000279.1 GCA_030613165.1 Desulfobacterales bacterium | reverse complement strand
TTACGAATTATCATCTCTTTTATCCCTTTGATGACTTTCCAGCCCCAGCTTGATTAAACGATCAAGGAGTTGTCCAAAGGTCAACCCGGCGGTCTTGGCTGCAAGTGGAAACAGGCTCACCGATGTCATTCCTGGAATTGTTTTGGTCTCCAAAACAAAAATTTTTTCATCCCGGACAATCATATCAGTGCGACTATATCCCTCACAACATAGCGCGCGATGTGCTGTTGCAGCATCCTGTTGGGCCTGTTCAGCTAAAGTATCATCGATTGGGGCCGGGCATATCTCGCGGGTTGCTCCGGTCGTATCATATTTTGCCGTGTAATCAAAAAACGGCTGAGAAGAACGGGGAATAATCTCAACAATTGGGAGGAGTTCAAGAGCCTCATTGCCAAGAACCGCCCCCGTAATCTCCCGGCCCTTGATATACGCTTCTACTATAACTGTGGCATCGTAGCGAAAGGCATCCTCCAGGGCCTCTTCAAGCTCTGCTTCAACAGAAACAAGGTGCATACCAATGCTTGAACCACCAGAGGCCGGTTTGGTCAAGAGGGGTAGGCCGATCTCTTTGACTATCTCCTGATACTCATAGGGCATTCTTCGTTTCAAAATCTTAAAGGGAGGGACTAAGAGTCCTGCATCTTTGTAGAGACGCTTGGCAACTGCCTTATCCATAGCAAGCGCACTACCCAAAACACCTGAGCCCTGATACGGGATATTAAGCATATCCAAAAAACCTTGTATAGTTCCATCCTCTCCAAAAGGACCATGCAGAATGATCAGCGCGATATCAATCTCAGGAGCGTCCGCAACCAAGCGAGGGAGATCTGTTGCAGGATCATACTGTCTAATTTCGTATTTCCCCTTGTCTAATGCCTTAAAAACCTCATCCCCGCTTTTAAGAGAAACATCGCGTTCAGGTGAAATACCACCGGAAAGAAGAGCAACAGTCATCTTTTTCATTATTACCCCTTTTAAATTAGCCGCCTTTAACGAAGTTTTAAAACATATGCCAAAAATAATCTTCTTTTTCAACCTCAAAAAAAAGATTGCCATTTTGGCAACAAAATTCAATGGAAATCCATGCGGTTACCCCCTTCCCGCTAATGATTGTCTTTTTTATTAAAAAAACACGAAAATAAAAGAAAATAAAAGCTATTCGGAGATAAAAAAGTGCTGAACAATTTCCACAAATCGGGGCAACCCTTTCAAAATACTTGAACAAATGCTAATTCAAAAAGGGCTGAAAATTATAGACCTTACAGAACTTGTAAAAATATTGGCTTTGATTTTAACAGGTTATCATTTACTGGTCACTATTTCACAAGCCATTAAAAAATAGTCTACTTTGTGGTTTGACAAGTACATCAGGACAAATTAAATAATCAGCATCTTTTTTGAAATTCTCTAATTTCCCCTTACATTGCTAATAATCATTGATAATTAATATCATATATATACTATTCAACCCTATTTTTTAACAAATTGAGCTCCCTTACAATAAAAATATGTTGCTATGCAGGCTACCTGGAATAAAATAAAAACGTCCATACACCAGAAGGTTCCACACAGCACTTATCTGCTGTGGATCGATCCTCTCAGGCTGTCTGAAAAGAGTAATGACGACCTCGTAATTACATGCCCTGATTCTTTCTCACAAAAATGGATCATTGGGAACTATCTGGGAATAATACGACAAGAGGTCGAAAAAATTCTGGGGAAGGGAACCCGAATCGAACTAAAAATAAAAAACCCACTTAAGATCGAGGGACCTCCCCACGCAATTGACCCGCAACTTCTCCTCCCGAATATTCCATCTCCGCAACAAAGGGTTTCTCGCCCCTTACGCTCTGATTTTACCTTTGACCGATTTGTAGTAGGAACGTCTAATGATTTCGCCTACACAACCGCACTTACATTGGCAAACCAAAAAAGCCGTTATCACAACGCCCTATTTTTGTTGGCTGACACCGGCTTAGGCAAAAGTCACCTTGCCCATGCGGTAGGCAACCACCTATTACAAGAAAGCCCTGAAGCCCGCATCTGTTATGTTACGGCAGAAAATTTTACAAATGAAATGATCTCATCTCTTAAGAGGGGCAATATTGAACAGTTTAAAAAAAAATACCGCAACCAATGCGATCTCCTTCTCTTGGAAGATATTCAATTTCTGAGCGGCAAAGAAAAAATACAAGACGAGCTGGCCTATACTCTCGACGCCCTTCTAAATGCCAACAAAAAACTCATCTTCACAAGCAGTTACCCATTAGATGAGATCCCAAAGATGAATGCAAATCTCAAATCTCGTTTTACATCCGGCATTATCTCTGACATAAGCCCGCCCGATTATGAAACCCGTGTCCGGATCATTTCCAAAAAGGTAGAGAATGAATCCACCTTTTTCCCAGAGGATGTCGTACATTTTCTTGCGCACGAATTAACCGGCGATATACGCCAAATGGAAAGCGGGATTATCGGGGTCCTGGCCAAATCGTCTCTACTCAATCTTCCGATTGATTTGCCTTTAGCCGAAACCGTTGTGGATAATATTTCCAAAAAACAGCGCCGGATTACCATGCAGGAGATCCAAAAACTGGTCTGTAAGTGTTACAAAATCTCGCCGGAGGACCTTGTCTCGCGTTCCCGCAAGCGAGTTATTGTACGGCCGCGGCAAATTGCTATGTATCTGTCCAGAAAATATACCAACCTCTCTCTTCAGGCCATAGGCAGGGCATTCAACCGCTATCATGCCACAACCCTTCACGCAATAGAAGCCGTTGAAAGTCTTTTAAAGAAAAAAGGACCTGATTATAGGCACATTCAATTCCTATCCGAAAA
>JAUWMN010000166.1 GCA_030613165.1 Desulfobacterales bacterium | reverse complement strand
TGGGGTATTTATGAGTGAGCTTATTGTAATAATATATTAAGTTCTCATAGTGATTAACAAAAAGTAGATAGACCCATTAAGAAAGCGCTAACCGCAATAATTAAAAAACGACTCTCTTTAGTCTTGAGCGTAGTTTTTATTCTTACACTCGCAGCCCCTGTGTTTGCTATTGAGCTACCAAAAGGCAAATCAGGAAGGGACTTTGTTAAAGAGGCTAAAGCACATTCCAGGGGCATTTTATCAGAAGAGACTAAAAGGTTAATGGACAGTGGCAATCCTGTTGTTCTGCTTGATATTCGCTCCTTTGCGGAATTCAAAAAGTCCGGATGGATAGCAGGAAGAACAGTCATGCCCCATGGTTTGGTAATATTCGCGATTAGGCAGTTGGTCCCCGACAAGAACATTCTTATCATCATTTGTGGTCAAAAGGACAAGAGATCAGCAATGGTTGCTTATCAATTGCAACAGATGGGGTATGAGAATGTTCGGTATCTTAAGGGTGGGGTTCTGGTGTGGAAAAGAAAAGGGTTGCCGCTAATAACTTCAGGGGTTTCTAAAATAGCGAATAAAGCGGCGGCGCCTAAAGGTGAAATGCCGACCGGCAAAAGAGCGGCCGATTTTGTTGCTGAAGCCAATAGAGCGGTAAAAGCAGTAGGCCCAAGGGAAGCAAAACGAATGCTTGACAACAAAGGTGGTGTCCTGCTCGACATCAGGAGCGCGCAAGAAATAGAGTCTCAGGGTGGTCTTGCCGGCGCTTTAATCATGGAACAGGGTATGGTGGTGTTTATTATAGCGAAAAAGGTCCACGATGCCAATACACCGATCATCGTTGTCTGTAGAAGAGGCAAGAGATCAGCAATTGTTGCGCAACAGCTTCAGGAAATGGGGTACAAAGATGTCCATCATGTTGAGGGTGGCTTTTTGGCCTGGAAAAAGGTCGGGCTGCCTGTAAAATAAGCGAGGTCCCTTGAAAGCCCCTCCATTGAAGAACCAGAGCCTGCGGACCATGGTCGGGCTTTTGAAAAGCTGCTACGTGAGGAGGTCAAAAAATGTTCACAAAAACTATGAGTATCAGAAACAAGCTCCTTTTGACGTTTCTATCTATAACAACCATTGCAGTGATAGCCACGGCTTATTTATCTATTAAGGCTACGGAGGCTCCCTTGAGGGATGGCGCTGTCGACAGTCTGCAATCTATAGTGGATGAGTTTTACACTTTTGTGGAAGCGAATCCGGATATGGATTGGGACGTTATAATGGAAATGTGCAACGAACAGATAACAATAGGGAAGACAGGGTTTATTTTCGTGCTGAATCCAAAAGGGGATTTGTTAATCCATAAACAGGCCGAGGGTAAAAATTGGGCGGCCAAACCACACGTTAAGGAAATTTTAGAAAGAAAAAACGGGACTTTGAGATATCTTTCACCTCAGACCAAGACATATAAGCTGGCCGCGTTTAGATTTTTTGAAGAGTGGAACTGGATAATAGTGGCAAGCGCACCTGAAGACGACTTTATGGCAACTTCGCGTTCAGAAATACTTAAGTATAGCGGTATAGCTGGAATTGTAATTCTTATTCTGGCAGCTATAGTTATTTTATTCTACGCGGTGCGGATAACCAGACCGATCGATCGGATTATTGTGAAACTGGGCGAGAATGCCGAACAGGTCGCCTCGAATTCTGATCAGGTCGCATCTGCAAGCCAGTTAATGGCCGAAGGCGCAAATGAGCAGGCCTCATCCCTGGAGGAAACATCTGCCTCTCTCGAAGAGATGTCTTCCATAACCAAGCAGAACGCAAACAATGCAACCGAGGCAAATAACCTCATGAAGAAAGCCAGCCAGGTCGTTGGGAGGGCCAACGAATCCATGGGCGATTTGACCAAATCTATGGAAGAAATCAGCACGGCAAGTGAAGATACCCAAAAGATTGTCAAGACCATAGATGAAATTGCCTTCCAGACAAACCTGCTTGCTTTAAATGCAGCGGTTGAGGCGGCCAGAGCTGGTGAAGCAGGAGCAGGATTTGCAGTTGTGGCGGACGAGGTAAGAAACCTTGCAATGAGGGCGGCGGACGCGGCAAAGGACACCTCCGGCCTTATTGAAGATACAATCAAGAAGGTCAAGGATGGATCAGACGTTGTGAGCATAACCAATGAGACCTTTACCGATCTGGCTACAAGCACTTCCAAAGTAGGCGAACTTGTTGCTGAAATTGCCGGCGCCTCTCAGGAACAGTCCCAGGGAATTGAACAGATTAACAAAGCCGTTGCCGGAATGGACAAAGTAACCCAACAGATGGCGGCACAGGCCGAAGAGTCGGCTTCCGCATCCGGGGAGATGGATGCCCAGGCAAAACAGATAAGAGGGGTTGTGGGTGAGCTGGCGGACGTCGTTGGAGGAAGCGGCCAAGATAGAGAGAAGCACTATGGTGAAAGCCGCAAACATGAGCCGGCCGGCATAAAGAGCGCTGCTATCCAAAAGCTAAAGTCCTTCGTACCACAAGCAAAAAAGGCCACGGAAGAGGAAATCAAACCTGCTCAGATTATTCCGGTGGCTGATGACTTCGGGGAGTTTTGAATATCAATGCTGAAGATATAAAGGAAGTGCCGATAATCGAATTTTTCATAACAACTCTCTTTTCTCCTACCGGCAAGAAGGGTTCTCATGGGAAAAAACCCGTTATTTTAAACAACTGGCACGAACCCTCTAACCTCTCAAAAACCAACGCATGCCGTGTTCATACCCCTGAGACCTTTGAAAAAATGCCCCAATAAAAAAAAATTAACTATTTTTTAAAACTTGTCGAAAGAAAAAACAAGGCTCAAGGCTGTTTACGAAATCATGAAGAATTGTATCGTTTTATTATCATGGGGGTCTAAGCAATGAAAAATATGACCATACGTAAAAAACTCCTCCCTATATCCATCTCTTCGGTAGCGATTCCTATGCTGGCGCTCGTCCTAATAATGATCCAGCAACAAAACCGGATACTAATGGTTCCGTTGCTACTCACCTTGTTGTCTGCTGTTGTTGCATCGATGTGGGCGTCTTATGCACTCGGCGCTCTGTTAAAGCATAGCATTAGAGGGTTGAAGGCAAGCTCCGAGAATATAGCCTCTGCTGCCGTCCAGATTTCCTCATCGAGCCAGTCATTGGCTGAAGGGTCCTCAGAACAAGCAGCCTCTATTGAAGAGACTTCTTCATCATTGGAAGAAATGGCCTCCATGACAAAGCAAAATGCCGACAACGCGGAGCAGGCAAACAGCTTAATGTCTGAAACATTTCGGGTGATCGACCAGGCCAACCGATCCATGGCAGAATTGACCCAAGCGATGAATGACATATCAAAGGCAAGCGATGAGACCGCAAAAATCAACAAAACCATCGATGAAATCGCGTTTCAAACCAACCTCCTCGCGTTGAACGCCGCCGTAGAAGCAGCTCGCGCAGGAGAGGCGGGGGCAGGTTTCGCGGTAGTGGCTGATGAGGTCAGAAACCTTGCGATGAGGGCATCCGAGGCCGCGAAAAATACAGCGGAACTGATAGAAGATACAACCACCAAAGTTAAGGGAGGAGCGGATATCGTTGTAAAGACCAACGAAGACTTTGGCAAGGTAACTGAAAATACCAAAACAGTAGGTGAATTAGTGGGTGAAATCGCGGTGGCTTCCCGAGAGCAGGCGCAAGGAATCGAACAGGTAGGCAAGGCTGTAGCAGAAATGGACAAAGTAACCCAACAAAATGCGGCAGGCGCCGAAGAGTCGGCTTCCGCCTCACAGAGCATGGGCGCGCAGGCAGAATATATGGAAAAGATGGTCAATAGCCTGATAGCGTTCGTGGGAAAGGATGAAAACAACCTTGCCGCATCACATCAAAAGCCCGTTGTAAGGAGGGGCCGCCAAGCTACAGAGAATACCGCGTATACACAAAAGACCGATAGAATACAATCTATCGCAGACAAAAAGCCTGCAAAAAAGGTGGGGTCCCTTTCCCCGGAGGAGATTATACCAATGGAAGAGGAAGATTTCGTTGATTTTTAAAAGTGAGATATCCGTGGATCATAAAAAGCGCTAAATATTTTTTTTGATACACGATAAATACTTATATTAGGGATCCAAACTACTCAAACGATGAGACAAGGAGTAATTTTATGTCCAGGACAGTAACCATTGACCCGATCACGAGGATCGAAGGCCATCTTGCAATCCGCATTGAGATAGACTCAAATCGAGTCGCCAATGCATTCAGCTCGGGTGAAATGTTTCGAGGATTTGAAGTAATCTTAAAAGGGCGTGACCCTTTAGATGCGCAGCAGATTACACAAAGGATATGCGGCGTGTGTCCCGTATCCCATGGCACTGCGTCTATCCTGGCCCAGGACGCGGCCTACGGGGTAACTCCTCCGAACAATGGAAGATTGATAAGGAATCTTATCCTGGGCGCCAACTTTATACAGTCTCATGTCTTACATTTCTATCACTTGGCCGCGCTTGACTTTGTGGATATCACGGCAATTACCAAGTACACGGGGCGGGATCCCGCGCTGCTCGATCTCAAAAGCTGGGTAAAAGACCAGATATCGTCAAATGTTATCTATCCCGCAGCGCCATTCCTGCCACGCTATTCCGGGAAGTACCTTCAGAATACAGAATTGAATGTCCTGGCTATCAAACACTATCTTGATGCCCTGGAGATGCGGGCACTCGCCCATAAGATGGGAGCGGTCTTTGGAGGGAAACTCCCCCATGCCGCCACCTTAGTACCGGGTGGGGTGACTGAAAAGGTGACCGCCAAGAAGATA
>JAUWMN010000078.1 GCA_030613165.1 Desulfobacterales bacterium | reverse complement strand
TATCTTGACGCCCTGGACATGCGGGCACTCGCACATAAGCTGGGAGCGGTCTTTGGCGGGAAGCTCCCCCATGCCGCCACCTTAATACCTGGTGGGGTAACCGAAAAGGTGACTGCCGTCAAGATAGCCGCTTATAAGTCTATGATCAGTAAGCTGCAAACCTTTATTGACAAATCGTATCTCCCGGACGTGGCGGAGGTGGCAGCGGCCTTTCCGGAATATTTTAAGATAGGCAAGGGGTGCGGCAACTTCTTGGCTTACGGGGTCTTTCCGGAATCTGAAAATAATTTTACAAATCTCTTACCTTCCGGAGTAGTCATCAGAGGGAAGCTCACAGCCTTTGACGCAACAAGGATTACAGAAGATGTCAGGTATTCATTTTATTCATCATCCTCCGGGCTCCACCCGACTCAAGGTCAAACAGTGCCTGAACCACATAAAAGTGGGGCCTATTCATGGCTTAAAGCGCCGCGTTACAACGGAACCGTCATGGAAGTAGGTCCGTTGGCACGCATCATGGTCGCGTATCTCAAAGGTGATAATCAAGCAGTTAAAAATTTAGTCAATGGTCTTCTTGCCAAGTTAAGAAGAAAACCTGAAGATCTGGTTTCAGTGCTGGGACGACATGCCGCAAGAGTTATTGAATGTAAGGTGGTGGCAGACCGGTGTGCCGAATGGGTGGAACAGTTAATCCCGGGAGAACCGACATTTCATGACTTTAATATTCCTGAAACAGGTCGGGGCGTGGGATTGACCGAGGCCCCCCGTGGCGCATTGGGCCATTGGCTTGAGATTAATGATTATAAAATAGGGAGTTATCAATGCGTGGTTCCGACCACGTGGAACTGTTCCCCACGAGATGACAATGGGAATCCAGGGTCCGTTGAGCAGGCGCTCGCAGGAATTCCGATCGCGGATAGCAAGAATCCAATAGAAGCGACACGGGTGGTGCGGTCGTTTGATCCGTGTATAGCGTGTGCGGTCCATTAACGGGTTGCGAGTTACGAGTTACGAGTTGCGAGTTAAAAAGAGAAGTAGTAAGTCTTATAATGAATTAGGTGGCAAAATAAACAGATTCATTCAATACGCAGAGACAGAAGAGAAGTAAAACCCGTAACTCGTAACCCGTAACTGTGTCCATCTGTGAAAACCTATGGCCAATTTGGCATTGGTTTGACACCAAAAAATTAGGGGGTTTCTTTTTATGTCTGATATAACTCGTAGGAAATTCTTGGAACTCAGCGTAAAACTGGCCGCGGTGATGGGGCTTGGGACATCGGCCATTCCACAACTCGCTGAAGCCATGGAACAACTTTCCGCAGGTACCGCTCCGGTTCTATGGTTGCAGGGGCAGAGCTGCTCCGGCTGTTCTGTTTCCCTATTAAATTCTGAAGAGCCCGGGCCGGCACAGATATTGACCGGATATATATCCTTGCTATTTCATTCCACACTGTCCGCCTCCACGGGCGATGTCAGCATGGGGGTCATAAATCGAAGTATAGACCACGGGGGATACCTTCTGGTCGTTGAAGGTAGTATCCCGGCAGGAATGCCGGAAGCGTGCATAGTAGGGCACGAGACTGTGACAAGACAGGTCTCGCGTGCCGCAAGAAATGCCAAGGCAGTGATCGCTCTGGGCACATGCGCGTCATTCGGCGGCATCCCTGCCGCGGAAAACAACCCCACAGGCGCCGTGAGTCTCCCTGATTTTCTGAAAAGCGAGGGTGTCTCAACGCCGGTGATCTCCCTCCCGGGGTGTCCTGCTCATCCGGACTGGCTTGTAGGGACTCTGGTGCATGTGCTGAACTTCGGGATACCCCCTCTGGATGATAAGGGTCGCCCCAAGATGTTTTTTTCCAGGCTGATTCACGATCAATGCCCCCGTTTTGCAGATTATGAACGGGAAAATTTTGCCAAGACCTTTTCAGATGAAGGATGTCTTTTTGAGTTGGGCTGCCTTGGGCCGATCACGCACGCTGATTGCACCCTGCGCCATTGGAATGCGGGCACTAATTCCTGCATCAATGCGGGGGCGCCGTGTATCGGGTGTGCCTCGGAAAATTTTGCGGCCAAGGCATCGTTTCCTTTTTATAGAAAAGGAGAGAGGAATACGGGAAAGGAAGGATAACACATGAAATTTAATACGAAATTATTTAATTATAAGAAGATTCATACGAAATTGATTGTTTCGCTTCTTGCAGGTCTGATTGTCGTAGTGGCCCTGGCCCAGGTTATGCAGTACTTTGGCATGACAGGACTGATCTCTGATCTTTCAGAATCAAATATCAGCCTTCTCAAGGAGAGGGAAGAAGAGTATGCTAAAAATATATTCCTATCAGTAGAACAAGCTGTTGCCGGGTCTCTTGAAAGGGGAGAAATGGAAAAATTCACCAAACTCCTTGAAGCGCAACATAAAGTAGAAGGTTTGCTCGAGTTTTCTCTGTACGACCGAGACGGGATTGTATCTCATTCCTCCGACCCTTCATTTTTAAAAAAGAAGCTCCCTCAAGATATTAAAAACCAGCTACTCAACACCCCTGAGATGCTTCTCCGCCACGCGCAAGGAGAACTGGAAATCTATCAACCTCAAAAGATTACAGGTGATTGTATCCGCTGTCATATGGATTGGCAGTTAGGGGCTATAGGCGGAATAACCCACCTCAGATTTTCAACAGAAGCTTTAAGAAAAGCGGAAACGCAGGCAACAGCGAGCATAGCAAATACGCAAAGCACCTCTCTCAGGATTTGTTCACTCACTGTGTTCGGGATTATCATCGTATCCGTAGTTGCAATGTATCTACTTGTAAAAAAGTTTGTCGCCCGGCCGCTCGGCCAATTTATGCATCTCCTGAAACAATCCGAAGGAGATCTTACATGTCGAATGCCGATAACAACACGAGATGAAATAGGAGCATTGTCACGCTGGTTCAACTCCTTCATGGGAAAGTTAAACAATGCGATTGGGCATGCACAAGCAACAGCCTTTACAGTGGGAAGCGGGGCCAGCGAACAAGCGGCTGCGGTAGAGGAGACCTCTGCATCCATGGAAGAGATGGCCACTATGACCAAACAGAATGCAAACAATGCCCAGGAAGCAAACAACTTGATGTCAAAAGTCTCTCAGGAGATCCACCAGGCCAACGACTCAATGAACACATTGACACGCGCAATGGAGGGACTCTCAGAGGCGAGTAATAAAACAGCCAAGATCATCAAGACAATAGATGAAATTGCCTTTCAGACAAACTTACTTGCGCTGAACGCGGCCGTAGAAGCAGCCCGCGCGGGAGAGGCAGGAGCAGGTTTTGCCGTAGTGGCTGACGAGGTCAGAAACCTTGCCATGAGAGCAGCCGAATCCGCCGATACCACGTCGGAACTGATCGAAGACACCATAAAAAAGATCAAGGACAGCGGCGAGTTAGTAAACAGGACAAGCGAGGCGTTTGAAGAGGTGGCAGACAGGAGTAAAAAGGCATCGGCGCTGGTGAAAGAAATTGCGGACGCGTCACAGGAGCAGGCCCAGGGGATCGAGCAAGTCAATAAATCATTAGTGGAAATGGACAAGACGACCCAGGAAAACGCTGCGCAGTCTGAAGAACTCACAGCTGCCATGTCGATGTTTAAGACAGATCAAGCAGAAGATGAAAAACGGATTCAAGCGCCAAGCGCTACAGCAGTTCCAACTACAACGGGGATTCCACCTGAAGAGATTATCCCGATGGAAGAGGAAGAAAAATTTCAGGATTTTTAAAAATTATATAGAGGCAGTTTTGAAACTGCCTCTATTGTTTGTCTTCTGGAGCCTTTGACTTTGACTGAGATTTAGTCGACTTAGGCTTTTCCGCTTTCTTGGCTTTGTCTTCCGCAGCGATCAATTCTACTAAAGATATAGGGGCGGCATCACCTCGCCGGAACCCTATCTTTGTTATCCTGGTATATCCGCCATTTCTGTTCCCATAAAGTTGATTTGCTTCTTCAAAGAGTTTGTGGACGACCTTTTTGTTTTGCACCACTGCGAATGCCTGTCTTCTGGCATGGAGATCTCCCCGTTTTGCTAATGTAATTATCTTATCAGCCCAACGTCGGACCTCCTTGGCCTTGGCGTCGGTGGTTCTTATACGGCCGTGCTCCAATAGTGAGGTCACCATATTTCTAAACATCGCCTTCCGATGACTCGGTGTTCTGTTCAGCTTTAATCCGGATTTGAGGTGTCTCATTTATCTTCCTTTTCTTTCTCATCTTTGTCGGATGGCGTTGTGAAGCCTTCCAATTTCATCCCTAAAGACAGACCCATTTCAGCCAAGATTTCTTTAATCTCATTCAAAGATTTGCGTCCGAAATTTTTTGTCTTTAGCATCTCGGCCTCTGTTTTTTGAACCAGCTCGCTAATATGTTTTATGTTGGCATTCTTGAGACAGTTGGCCGAACGTACCGAAAGCTCAAGCTCATCCACACTCCTAAACAGATTCTGATTGATCTCGGGTTGTTCCTTTTTTGGTTCCTCCTCAACTACATCTTCCTCATCAAAATTGATAAAAAGGGAAACTTGTTCTTTTAATATCTTTGCGGCATATGCAACAGCATTTTCCGGCAAGACGTCTCCATTTGTCCATATTTCTAAGGTCAATTTATCATAATCGGTCTTCTGGCCCACACGGGCATTACCAACGATGTAATTAACCTTCTTTATGGGAGAGAAAACAGCATCAAGGGGAATGGTACCAAGGGGGCTGTCTTCCTCTTTGTTTAATTCCGATGGGACATACCCTTTTCCCATCTTCACGGTGATATCCATCGCCAGTTTGCCATCATTGGAAAGTGTCGCAATATGCTGCTCAGGGTTCAATACCACCACACTGCCATCGGTTATAATGTCAGCCGCTTTAACAACACACTCTCCCGAGGCATCAATCCGCACTGTCCGCGGCCCTATATCCTCCATCTTGAAATTGACTTCTTTAATGTTCAACAAAATGTCTGCTATATCTTCCACCACACCAGGAATGCTTGTGAATTCATGTGTCACCGAATCAATCTTCACCGATGTTGCAGCAGCACTATACAGTGAAGACAAAAGCACTCTTCGCAGGGCATTGCCAATGGTAATGCCAAACCCTCTTTCTAAGGGTTCACAAACAAACTTTCCATAATAATCGTTATGAGTCTCAGGAACTATGTTGACCCTCTTGGGCTTGATAAGCTCACGCCAATTAATGGACATTAATTCTTGCGATACCATTATATCTTCTCCTCGGTAGTCCTTTTGCTATCAAACCAGGATTTAAGAAGCTGTTCTCCGAACAAAAAGTCCGGGTTACAGTCTGTTGACTTACTTCGAATAAAGCTCTACAATAAGCTGTTCTTGAATAGGCATTGTCAATTCTTCACGCGTTGGAAAGGCCTTGACCTTGCCTCTAAAATTATCCTTGTCAAGTTCCAGCCAGTTAGTTAAGCCTCTCCGTTCCACCGCATCCATAGCTTCAGCAAACAGTGAGATTGTACGTTTCTTCTCTTTTACTTCGATCACATCACCAACTTTTACCAAATAAGAAGGGATATTTACTTTTCTCCCATTGACGGTAAAATGTCCGTGCCTTACCAATAAACGGGCCTGTATACGGGAATTAGCAAAACCGAGCCGATAAACAACATTATCCAACCTCCGTTCCAGAAGCACCAACAGGCTCGTACCTGTAATTCCCCTTTGACGTTCTGCTTTCTTAAAATAAGAATGGAACTGTTTTTCCAACAGCCCGTACATCCTTTTCACCTTCTGTTTTTCACGTAGCTGTATCCCATAATCCGAAAGCTTACTACGACGTTGTCCGTGTTGCCCCGGCGAATAATTACGCCTGTTATAGGCGCATTTATCAGAATAACACCTATCACCTTTTAAAAACAGCTTAAGATTTTCTCTGCGGCATAACCTGCATACCGACCCAATATATCTTGCCAAATTATCCTCCTGTGAAATTATCGCCTTCAGCTAAACTTTTTACACTCTCCTCCTCTTCGGAGGCCTACAACCATTATGTGGAATCGGAGTAACATCTTTAATTAACTTCACATTAAATCCTGCAGCCTGAAGCGCTCGTAAAGCAGATTCTCTTCCAGCCCCCGGTCCTTTTACATATACATCTATATTCCTCATCCCGTGTTCCATCGCCTTTTTGGCCGCGTCTTCAGCCGCAAGCTGAGCTGCAAAAGGAGTGCTTTTTCTCGACCCCTTAAATCCTTGCATGCCGGCGCTTGCCCATGAAATCACATTTCCAGCCTGGTCCGTAATCGTCACAATCGTATTATTAAATGTTGATTGGATATGTGCAACTCCATTTTGAACAAACTTTTTGGCCTGTTTTTTGCCTCCCTTACGGGTCGTTTTTGCCATTTTACCCCCTAATAACCTTTACGCTTCTTACTTTTGCCCTGTTACTTCTTCCGCTTGCCCACTGTAGCACGACGCGGTCCTTTACGAGTCCTGGCGTTGGTATGGGTCCTCTGCCCCCTTACCGGCAGCGACTTCCTGTGGCGCAGGCCCCTGTAGCATCCTAAATCCATCAATCTCTTGATGTTCATAGAAATTTCGCTACGGAGATCTCCTTCGACCTTGTGTTCGCTATCTATGATTTTTCTGATGTCACTTATTTGGGACTCAGTTAGCTCGTCGGTTTTGACATCTAAATCAATACCAGCTTTCCCCAATATCTTTCGGGATGTTGTACGCCCAATTCCAAAGATATAGGTTAACCCAAATTCTACACGCTTTTTCCTGGGCAAATCAACTCCAGCAATCCTTGCCAATCTTTACCTCCTTTATCCTTGCCTTTGTTTATGGCGCGGATTCTCACAAATAACCCTTACAATACCTTTGCGCTTAACAATCTTACACTTAGCACACATCTTTTTAACCGAAGCTCTAACTTTCATCTTCTTTCTCCAAACTTCCAATTTAAATTAGGACACAGATTTTCACAGATAAACACGGATATCTATTTTCTATAATTATCGAATACCTTAATTGCCCTTTTTACCCCGCAACCCGTAACTCTATATTTAATATCCTGACAATCTGTGTTCATCTGTGTCCAAAATGAGAATATACTATGAACTTACTTGGATCGATAAGTTATCCTCCCCCTGGTAAGATCATACGGCGAAAGTTCCACTGTCACCGTATCCCCTGGAAGTATCTTAATAAAGTGCA